>DASVQU010000157.1:0-9673 GCA_036388995.1 Pyrinomonadaceae bacterium
TCCGGTTCGACAATCATAAAGAACGGCTGCCCGAAAAAGTCGCGGATGTACATATAAACGTCGGCGGTCGCGTGAATATTTACGGGACGCCCGACCATCGCTTGCAGCTCGCGGCGAAAACGGTCAAGCTCCGGCGTCGCAATATCCGGGTCTTTGTCGCCGAGCGGTTTGCTGTGAAAACCCGGAATGTAATAAGAGCCGAACATTGCCAGCGATTCCGCTCCGTGAAAAGTCAAATCCAAATCCGATGTTCCCTCGCCTTTTGAATCAAACGGCGTTCCGTCTTTGTAACGTGCGTTGGTGACGACGCTGCCGCGCAGAGAAGCGCTGTTGGCGGGCGGCAGCCATTCTTTAATGCGCTGCCGGAAATGCTCATAAAGCTGCTCGTCGCCGTTGAAACCGAGAAGAATAATTCGTCGACGGATCTCGTCTTCGCTCAACGCGCTGACATCTTCGTTCAAAATCGCCTGTTCGTTTTCGATAATGTTTTCAGCCATAATTTAAGTTTTATAAAAAATCAAAATCTGTTCTGTACGCAATCAAACCAAAATATATTTGTCCGTTTGCGTACAGATTGTCCGCGCGCGGTTTGTAACAATAACGAACACTCAGAAAAGTGTGAGTTAAAAACGGTTAAGGATAACTTTATTTGTGAAAGGAAGGAAAAAGAATATGGCAGCCGAAGAAAACAAAGGAAAAGGAACTACCGGCGGGGGAGCTGGAACCGGCGGACAAGCAGCCGGAAAAGCGGCATCAACCGGTGAGGGCGGACAGCAGATTTCCGGTGAACAGATTTTCACCACAACCGAAGAAAACACGGGCGGTGAATCGTTTGCTACAACCGGCGCGGGCGGTTCTTCAACGACCGGCGGCGTTAGCGGGGGCGGCGAAAGTCAGGCAAATCTTTCAGACGCTGTGAGCGGCGTCGTCAGCGGCGACACCAGCAAAGCGAAAGATATGTTGAATCAAGCCAAAAGCGCGACCGGGGAAGTTGCCAGTCAGGCTCTCGGACAAGTTCAGGAAAAAGCCTCAACATTCGTTGATACGAAAACCAGCGATGTTGCGCAAAGCTTAACGGGCGTTGCCGACACTGTGCGGCAATTTACCGAAAGTTTACGGACAAATCAGGACACTCCAATCGCTCAAACCGTCGCGCAATACGGCGATACGGTGACAAATCAGGTCGAACGAATCGCCGATTATCTCGACCGCGCAGATTTGCAGAAGTTAACGCGCGACGTTGAGAGCTTTGCGCGCAGAAATCCTGCGATTTTCGTCGGCAGCGCATTTGCATTGGGCATTTTGGCGGCACGCTTTATTAAATCGAGCCAGCGGCGTCCGCTTCCACCCAACAGACAAATCACAGCCGGAACAAGTCGCCGAGGAATCGGGACAACCGGCGGAACAGCCGACATCAATCGCGGAACAACGGGTACGACAACCACCAGCGCCACTATTGCAACCGGAGAACCGCCGGCATTGGGAAAAACTCTGCCGAGCGTTGATTCTCCGACGACCGACACGGGCGCTTCCGATACGGGGACGACACCGCGGATTTAACACGTGAGCGACAGGAGGTAAATTATTATGGCGCAACCAACTAATCAAATGCGGCAGCCGCAAAATCAGGAAGACCGAAGTCTCGGCGATTTGTTTGCGGAACTGGCAACAGAAACCAGCCAGCTCGTCCGCCAGGAGGTCGCTCTGGCGCAAACGGAAATCACCAATAAAGCGACGCGCGTCGGTAAACAAGTCGGTTATCTCGTTGTCGGCGGCGCGGTCGGCTATGCGGCGCTGCTCGTCGTTTTAGCAGCCGTGACAATGGGGCTGGGAAGAATAATCGCTTCGCTGACAGGCTGGACTGAACTGACTTCGGCGGCACTTGCCGCACTTATTGTCGCCGGTATCGTCGGCGTCGTAGCGTTTTCGCTCGTGACAAGCGCATTGGCTAAACTCCGCGAAACGAGTTTAGCACCGAATCAAACAATTGAATCTGTGAAGGAGGATGCACAATGGCTGAAGAACCAGGTAAGTTAAGCAGAATTTCGGACGACGATGAAAGCACCGATGCCGTTTCAAGGGCGGCGGGTGCGACTGATACATATTCGACAGACAGACTTGGAGATTATCCTGCATCTGACACCGAAACCCGTGGGCTTGACGCAAGCACAACGGATGAGGAAACCACGGAAGACACTGAACAAATTCGGGCGCAAATCGAAGAGACGCGCAGTCAGATGAGCGAAACTATTGATGCGATTCAGGAAAAACTGAGCATGTCGAATATCAAAGAACAAGTTTCGGATCAAATTAACAGCGCAGTCGATACGGCGAAAGATGCCGTTTACGACGCAACTATCGGAAAGGCTGAAAAATTTATGCAAAATGTAGGTAGAAGTTTAAGTGGTGTAACTGGAAGTGTTGGCAGAGGTTTAAGCGATGTCACCGGAAATGTCGGAAATGCTTTGGCGGACGCGGGTATTGTCGAAACCGTCCGCCGCAATCCGCTTCCGTTTGCTTTAATCGGACTCGGCGTCGGAATGCTCGCGCTGCAATCGCGCCGAAGAACTACGACGAGATTGTCTTCGCCTTCGTACAGCTACGATTACGATGCGGGCAATTACAATGAAGGCGATTATGATTATGACGGCGATACCGGACACCGAACCGGGCGCGGCAGAAGCACTCGTTCAACGTTGAAAAGCGCGACAAGAACCGTGAGCGGTGCGGCAAGCACGGCTGTCGGAGGCGTTTCAACCGCAGCCAGCACCGCTTATTCGGGCGTTTCAACCGCAGCAAGCACAGCTTACGACGGTTTGACGAGCGCAGCCGGTTCGGCTTACGAGGGAATCGGCACCGTCGGAACGCAGGCTCGGCAAATTGCCGGAACAGCTCAAGACCAATACGAATACTATCTCGAAGAAAATCCGCTCGCAGTCGGCGCAGTGGCTCTGGCTGTCGGCGCAGCGGTCGGATTTATGATTCCTGCAACCCAAACCGAAGGCGAATTGATGGGCGAATATCGCGATTCGCTCGTAGAAAAAGCCGGAGACGTAGCGCGCGGCGCACTCGACAAAGTGCAGCAAGTCGCGGGCGAAGTTTCCCGCACCGTTCAGGAACAGGCAGGAAGTCAAGACCTGGTTCAGTAGAAGAAGAGTAGAAAAAGGGAAAAGGAGAAGAGGTGAGTTTTATTGCTCCTCTTCTCCTTTTCTCCTTTTCTCCCTCTCTTTTTACCGCGTCAGCCGGTAAATTAATAGAGCCGCGCTTTTGATTTGTCTGGGCAAAGTATCCAAATCCGCATATTCGCCTTTGGCGTGAGATCTGCCGCCGGTTGCGCCCAAGCCGTCCAAACCGGGCAAAAGATGAGCGACATAAGCGATGTCGCCCGCGCCGCGTTCGCCGGGGTCTTGCGCCTCGATTTTTCCAAAACCCAAATCCTGACTCACCGCGTCAAGCTGTTTTAAAATCGCGTAATTTCCCTCGGTCGGCGACATCGCCGGAATCCCGTCGGAAAAAGTGATTTTCGCCTGCGCGCCAGACAAATTCCTGGCGACGATTTCGCGCATTTTGGCGCGCGCCGCTTCCTTTTGCTGTTCGCTGATAAACCGCAAATCGCCGCGCACAGTTGCTTTTGCTGCAACAACGTTCGATTTTCCCCAGGTCGTCAGATTTCCTTCTTTCGATTCGACATCTGTTCCTCCCGCAATCACCGACGGATTAAAGGTTAAATATTTTTCGCCGCGAAGAGTTTCGTAAAATTGATTGATAATCCGCGCGGCTTCAAAAATCGCGCCGTTGCCCATACTTTCTTTAAAGATTTGACTGGAATGTCCGGTTTTCGCCGTCACTTCCAAAGTCCAACTGCTCGCACCGCGCCGCCCGACGGTTGCAATGCCGCTTCCGCCGCCTTCAAAACTCAGCGCCAGATCGCTGCGCTTCGCCGCCGCTACCATATCGCCTCGGCTGATTGATTCCGGCTCGCCCGAATTTTCCTCATCGCCCGTCAGCAAAACAATAACTTGCGCATCTTTGAGCGCGCCCGCCGCGTGCAGAGCTTTCAAAGCGTAAAACAAAACGACGTTTCCCGCCTTCATGTCCGAAGAACCGGTGCCGTAACCCCGGTTGCCTTCGCGCCTAAATTTTTCGCCCGTCAAAACTGTGTCAAGATGTCCGAGAAGCAGCACACGCTTGCCTTTTGTTCCTATTTTTTCAGCTAAAAGGTGACCGCCGCGCCGCATCTCGGCGGGCATATCAATCCATTTGGTTGTAAAACCCAAAGCGTCAAACTCGGTTTTAAAAACCATTCCAACCTGTTTGACGCCCGCCATATTTTCGGTCGCGCTTTCGATATTCACGGTTTTTTCGAGGAGTGAAACTGCATCGTTATGGTGCGCGTCAATGTAATCAATGATTTTCCGTTCTTCGGCTGAGATTTTCTGTGCCTGAACAAACGCTGCACACAAAGAAAGAAATGCAAAAGCGGTAATTATTGTTTTGAATATATTTTTCATTTGAGTTTTTGGTAATTCAGTTTTGCGCTCAACAATATAAAGTAAAAAGGCGAGACTTGAAAATCTCGCCTCCTTGTTTCAGATTTTAAATTGATTAAGAATTGCTTTGCATCGTGTCTTTTCCAAATTCTTTGAACAATTTATCAAGCCACAAATTCGACAGTTTTTCCTGCACGCTGTTGGCTTTTAATCGCTCGTTTAAGTTTGAAAAATCAACGCGGTCGAGCGATTGATCCTGATTAAAACAGGAAAAGACAAAAGATTCCTCGCCTGTATGCGGGTCAACGTGGCGCTGCAAACATTGGGCGCAGATTTCTTTCATCATACACTGCATCGGCGAGTTGATTGAGCCGATGGCTTCGTGTTCCTGTTTCAAGTACGGAGCCAAAACGCTGTGACGCGCTTCTTTGACGGCGTTCATCATTCTGTCCGAGCCGATGGCGATAATGCGGTCAATTGTTTTTAAATCAAACTGCGGCTCGCCAAGCTCGCCGTTCACATAAGCCAGCATCGCTTGAACAATGTTGCCGCGATAGTGTCGGTCTTGCGGGCGGTGCGGTTCAATCGGCGCGCCTTTGTCGGTCGTCCAAATTACCTGGTCAACCGAGTTTTCGATTTCCTCGCGCCGGAAAATGTCTTCGCCGTTTTTATATCCCGCAAAATAAATAATTCGGTTGTTTTTTGCGCGCATCGCTTTGGCGATTGAGAACAAGACGGCATTTCCAAGACCGCCGCCGGCGAGCAAAACAATTTCGTTTTCGGGAATTTCGGTTGGCGTTCCGGTCGGTCCCATAACGATAACTTCTTCGTTTTCTTCCAAAAGCGAACACATTCTCGAACTAGTTCCCATTTCGAGAACAATCATCGAAAGCAAGCCCTTTTCGACATCAACCTCAGCGCCCGTCAGCGCGAGGTTTTCCATCAAGAGCTTCGTTCCGTTTAGCTCCAAGGCGTGAGTTTCAAAGTTTTGCAGACGATAAAACTGTCCGGGTTGAAATTGTCTGGCTTGCAGCGGTGCGCGAACAACGACATCAACAATATTCGGCGTCAGACGTTCGACACGCACAACGCGAGCGACAAGCTGGTCTTCGAGCGTTTCGATTAATTTCGTGTAATGCGACTCGTTTACTTTGGCTAAATCAGAGATTTCGTCGGCAAAAATTTCGACGACCTTTTCATAACCGTCTTTTGCCGAAGCCATTGCTTTGACGACGTTTCCGGCGTATTGCGGATGGTTGTCGCCGTAATAAGTGATGAATTTGCCGTTTTCTTCGTAAGAGGTAAAAAATCCGGTTTCGCCTTTTTCCGCCGGAACGATTGCGAGCTTGCCGTTTTTCACTAATTTATGCGGCAGGAAATATTGTTTCCATTCGTCGAGCTGAAAGGTGCCGGGTTTTTCTTTTTCGTAAATCACGTTCGGCGCGGTTCCCGCTGCAACGCAAACTGTGCGCGCAGGAAATTCGACCGTTTCGCCCGTGTTTTCAAACTTTCCGGTTTCCGAGTTGTGTCTGACGCGCTCGAAAACTAGAGCTTTGACGGCGTTGTATTCATCCGGCACGGCTTCGCGCGGGTCGAAAAGCTCGATGAAATTGATGCCTTCTTCAAGAGCTTTTTGAATTTCTTCGTGATTCAAACGGTAAGCGGGCGAATCCTGCATTCGCTTGCGATAAATAAGCGAAACGCCGCCCCATTCTTTTACCAAAGAAACCAAATCCGGTTTTTCGCCGGCTTTGTCGGCGCGCTCGCGTTCGACGCGGACGGCGCGACCGTGTGCTAAAAATTCCTGATAAATTCCAAGTTCCTCTTCATTAAATTGTTCGAAAACTGCTGTTTCGCCGATTTCCAACGCGAGTTTTTCGTGCGTGTTGAGCATTTTTTCGACTTGAACGGGATAATAAGCGGCGATTTCGGTCGCAGTATCAATTCCGGTCAAACCGCCGCCGATGACTACAGCCGGAAGCCGGACTTGCAAATTCGCCAGCGTATCTTTTTTGAATGCGCCGTTTAACTGCAAAGACATTAGAAAATCCGAAGCCTGACGAATGCCGCGAATCAGATTGTTTTTCATCCGCACGATTGTCGGGCGCCCCGCGCCGGTCGCAATCGCAATATGATCGAAACCGAAATCCCAAGCGTCTTCAATCGTCAGAGTTCCGCCGAAGCGAATGCCGCCGTAAGCGCGGAAATACGGATTCCGCTCAAGTAATAACTGCAAAACAGTCAGAAAATTCTTGTCCCAGCGAACCGTGATTCCGTATTCCTGAACGCCGCCAAACCCTGACAAAACGCGGTCGCTCAATGGCTGGCGCAAATCGTCAGCGTTTTTGATCGGAGCAGGCGTTTTTCCATTTCGCCCGGTCAAATCCGCTGCAAGCGGCTCGATTTTTAAACCGTCCACTCCGACGACGCCGAAACCTTCGTTCAAAAGATAATGCGCGAGCGTGTAGCCTGCCGGTCCCATTCCGACGACGAGGACGTTTTTGCCGTTGTAAGGCAGCGCGTAAGGACGTTTGGCTTTCAAAGGATTCCAGCGCGTCAGAAGCGAGTAAATTTCAAAACCGTAAGGCAATTCCAAAACGTCGGTTAAAACGCTGGTTTCCGCCTGCGGAATATTGACCGGCTCTTGTTTCTGGAAAATGCAGCCTTTCATACAATCGTTGCAAATTCTATGTCCTGTTCCGGCGCACATTGGATTGTCAATCACGACCAGCGCGAGCGCCGCAATCGAATCGCCGTGCCGCTTCATCAAGTGCATTTCCGAAATCTTTTCTTCGAGCGGGCAGCCCGTCATTTTGATTCCGAGCGGATTGCGTTTAATCGAGCCGTCTTTTTCGTGAAAACCTTTCGAGCAGGAATCTTTCGAGCGTTCGTGGCAAATCAAGCAATAATCGGTTTCATACAAAGCCTCGCGCTGTGTGCCGCGCGGGTCGGTCAAATCAAAACCGTCGCGGCGGCGAATATTTTCGGGAAATTCCTGAATGAGTTCGGGCAAACCATTTTCCCCGCGCGGTCGAATAATGTGAACGAGATTTTGATAATCGAGCTGATGCGGCACGCGGAAACTTTGCCAGCCGCGCACATTGCGTTTGGCTTCCGGTTTGAATGAATGAACAGCCGCCCACGCTTCCAAAAGACGCAAATAAGTTTTGACCGCGAGCAAATCGCTTTCGACTTCAGAGCTTAAATCGGATTGAAATTGCCGCAAAATTTCAGTTGTTTCAACCGAATTGAGTTTTCGCAAAACCTCTCTGTCCGCGTCAGTCAATTCCTGATTTTTTGTCAGGGCTTCTTCAATGGCGAGAAGTTGAACCGTGATTTTTGAAATGGTTAGCTCATCGTCCTGCGGATCGAAAATGTCAGCAAAAGAGGTTTGCTCCAAATTGAGCAGGCTCGCATTGAGCGCATCCAAATCGAATGCGACGGCTTGTTCGGCTGGGAACTTTTTAATTGCGCGGCGCTGAATGAAAAATTTAAATTGCCAAACCGGGTCTTGTTCTTTGACAGATCGCACAAGACTTTCCTGACGCGGCTCGATGTTAAAAAGGCGCGCGATGAAGTTTGAAAGATACGGCGCAGAGTCGGTTAAAATTTTTGATTCGACTTTTTGTTCGTAATTGGCACCTCGCGCAGCGATATACTGCATCAAAGCGGAATGCAATTCGGCATTTTCCTGTTTGATTTCGTCGTAAAACGTTTCGGCAAGCTCGCGCAGGCGTTCGGGTTTGTATAAATCCGCGTAGGAAAAACCCTCAATGCCGAGTTCAAAATTCGATTTTGTATCAAATGCCTTTCCGGCATTAGTTTTTGACATAAAAATTCAATAAAATTTGTCTCAAATAAAGTTTGTGAAATATTTCGTATTATTTCCAAATATAGCATTTGACGCTTTCGGGCGACAAAAGAGCACGTTTTGATTTAGATGAAGCTTTTGCGGCGCGGTTAGCAATTTATTTAGCAAATATTGGGTTTTGAGTTTGTTTTTTTACCGCAATATGATAAAAAGCGGCTTTGATTGGCTGGCGAAACTCGCCGATTGTGTTAAAATACCGCTTTTCCGATTGAATTTACTCAACGGTTTTTATTCGATTTATCTTCCGCTTCTAAAGAGGTACTAATTTATATGGCAAGAGATGAACGGCTGCTGCCGTTGCCGACTGCAACAACGGAATTGCAGACCTTACCACCGCAGGATATTCCTTCGACTTATTCGCCCGTTTACGACGGCGATCCGTTTGCCGAAGCGCGCTCAATTCGGGAATATATCAGCGTCGTTCTTAAACGCAAATGGATGATTCTGGCGATTGTCACCGTAATTACCGTTTGCACGGCGATTTATATGCATCGCCTCCCTTCGCAATATTCGGCAGCGGCGGAAGTTTTAGTTGAAACCCGCGCGCCGAAAAAATCCAGCGAATCGGTTTATATCAATTTCTGGTACGACACCAAATATTGGGACACGCAGGTTAGATTGATTCAAAGCCCGGAACTGATGCGCGACGCCGTAGTGACTCTGGGCTTGCATCGCAATCCGAATCTGATTGCGGAACAACCCAAAGCGCCGAGCATTTTCGGAGCAATCACAAATATGATTACCGGCTCGAAACCGCCGACCGTCAAAACGTCCACTCTGCCTGTTTTAACCGGCGATTTGGATATTATTGATGTCGGCAATGTTCAGCTCACCACCGAAGAAGCGAAACGCGCCGAAGAATATGGGAATTATCTGCTCGGCGGCTTGTCGGTCGAACCGATTGAAAAAACCAGTCTCATAACGCTCAAATACACCCACGTTAATCAGGAATTGGCATCAACTATCCCGAATGCCGTCGCAGTCGCGTTTATCGCCAGAGACGCAAAACGCGAAATGCAGGGCGCAATTCAGCAAACCGAGGATAATGCGCGCCAAATCGTTGATTTGCAGGCGAACATCAACCGGCTGGAAAACGAGCGAATCGCTTATATGCAAAGAGAGGATTTGCCGCTTCAGCAGGATCAAGGTCAAGCCTTATCGTCAGGTCGTTTGACTACTTACAGCACAAACTGGCTGGCAGCCGAAAAAAAACGTCGTGATTTGCAGGCGGATTACGAAGCAACAGTTCGCGCCAAAAACAACAATCAGATTGACGCAATGTACGAACAGGGTTCGATATTAAGTAAAGCAG
>DASVQU010000158.1:0-7658 GCA_036388995.1 Pyrinomonadaceae bacterium
CTCTGCTTGAAGTGCGTGATTTGATTCAAGGCGTGCAGGTATCTGCTCCGTTTGGAAACGTTCGGTACGCGCTGCAAGTTTTCGAGGCATTGCCGGAATTTCAGAATAAAGATCAATTGCTTGCGGCTTAAACTGAAAAAGGACGGCGTTTGCGGTAAAATGAGTTTATGATTCGTCGTGTTTATCTCGATCACAGCGCAACGACGCCGGTTGACCGCCGGGTAGTCGAAGCAATGCTGCCGTTTTTGACGGAAAAATTCGGCAACGCTTCGAGCATTCATTTTTTCGGGCAGGAAGCGCGCTCTGCGGTTGACAAAGCGCGGCACGAAATCGCTGCTTTAATTAAAGCGCGCCCCAAAGAAATCATTTTCACATCGGGCGGAACTGAAGCCAACAATCTCGCCATTCAAGGTTTATGCGAGATTAACGAGCAAAACGGCAAACATATTATCACTTCTCAAATCGAACATTCCGCCGTCACGGAAGTTTGCGACGCGATGGAAATGCGGGGCTGGGAAATCACCAGACTGCCGGTTTACGAAGACGGAATCGTTCGAATCGAGGATTTAAAAAACGCAATTCGTCCCGATACGATTTTAATCACCGTGATGGCGGCGAACAACGAAATCGGAACTTTGCAGCCCGTTGCGGAAATCGGAAAAATCGTCAAACGAGAGCGTGAAAACGGCAATAAAATCTGGTTTCATACGGACGCCGTGCAAGCCGTCGGAAAAATCGAAATCAATGTTGAAGAAATCGGCTGCGATTTGCTTTCGATGTCGGCGCATAAATTACACGCTCCGAAAGGCGTCGGAGCGCTTTACGCAAAACGCGGCGTGCGGCTGCAAAAGCAAAACTTCGGCGGTCATCAGGAACGCGAGCAGCGCGCAGGAACCGAATCAGTCCCGCACATCGTTGCATTTGGCGAGGCAGCGCGTTTGGCGCGCGAGAATTTAAACGAAAATTTTGAGCATCTTAAAAACCTGCGCGACCGATTTGAAAGCGGAATCGAAACGAAAATTTCCGACATCGTTTTTAACGGAAATCGTGAACGGCGTTTGCCGTATATTTCAAATATTTCGTTTCGTTTTATCGAAGGCGAAGGCTTGCTGATAAATCTCGATTTACAGGGTGTTGCGGTTTCGACCGGCTCGGCTTGCTCGTCGGGTTCGCTTGAACCGTCGCCGGTCATTCGCGCTCTTGGCAGATCGGACGAGTTGGCGCGCGGCGCGATTCGTTTTAGTTTTGGCAAAGATAATTCACAGGAAGACGTTGATTACGTCCTCGATGTCTTGCCGCAAGCGGTAGAAAATTTGCGAAAAATGTCGCCGCTTTATCAACAAAGATTGGCTGAAACGGCGGTTTGCTCAATTTAAAAGCTCGCTGGAGACCAGTTTATGAAAACAACCGTAAAATTGCTAACTTAATCTCTCCGAAAGGAAAACCTAAAAATATGCTGCGCTTTAAGAAAATTTGTCTGAGCCTTGCCGCGTGCGCCGTTTTTTCGGCAGACGCTTTTGCTCAAGAATCGAAAATGTTTAATTACCCGAAACCAAAAAAAGTCGAGCAGGTTGACGAGTATCACGGAATGAAAATCAGTGATCCCTATCGTTGGCTCGAAAATCCTGACGCGCCCGAATCGCGCCAGTGGATTGAAGCACAAAACAAAATCACATTTGATTATCTCGGCAAAATTCCCGCACGCGAGAAAATCCGCCAAAGGCTGACGGAACTCTGGAATTATGAAAAATATTCCGCTCCGTTCAAACGCGGAAATTACTATTTTTATTCCAAAAACGACGGGTTGCAGAATCAAAGCGTTTTTTACGTCGCCAAATCAGTAAACGATCCGGGCAGAGTTCTGCTCGATCCGAACAAACTTTCATCCGACGGCACAATCGCTTTAAACGGCATTTCGATTTCCGATGACGGGAAATTGATGGCTTACGGTTTAGCGACCGGCGGTTCGGACAGAACCGAATGGAAAGTAATGAACGTCGAAACCGGCGAGCATCTTTCCGACACTTTGCGTCCGAATCGCCAGGGCGTTTCGAGCTGGACGAAAGACAACAAAGGCTTTTTCTATTCGCGCTTTCCAGAAGCCGGAAAAGGCGTCGAGCTGCGCGATTTGAATTACAATCAAAAATTCTTTTATCACAAGCTCGGAACTTCACAGGACGAAGACGTGATGGTTTACGAACGCCCGGACGATAAGGAATTGTTTGTCGGCGGCGGCGTCACGGACGACGGCAGATATTTGGTGATTTACGTCGGCAAAGGCACCAGCCCGAAAAATATGCTCTATTACAAAGATTTGAGCAAAGCCGATTCCAAGATAGAGCCAATTGTTGACAAAATCGAGGCAGATTACACGGTCGTCGGCAACGACGGCTCGACGTTTTTTATTAAAACCGACAAAGGCGTTTCCCGCAGTAAATTAAACGCTTACAATCTTGAAACCAAAGAATGGCGCGAATTAATTCCGCAGGCTGCCGAAACGATGGGCGGCGTCAGTTTTATCAACAACCAATTCGTCGTTAATTATCTCAAAGACGCTTCGACCGTTGTGAGAATTTACGACATCAACGGCAAATTCGTGCGAAACGTTGATTTGCCAGGTTTGGGAATCGCGGGAGGCTTTGGCGGCGAACGCGAAGACACCGAAACTTTCTACACATTTTCTACTTTCAACTCAGCCCCGACTATTTATCACTACGATATGAAAACCGGCAAAAGCACGGTTTTCCGTGAAGCGAAAGTCAAGTTCAATCCGGCTGATTACGAGGTCAAGCGCATTTTCTATGCGAGCAAAGACGGAACGAAAATTCCGATGTTTATCACGCACAAAAAAGGCTTGAAATTAGACGGAAACAACCCGACTCTGCTTTATTCTTACGGCGGTTTCAACGTTCCGATGACGCCCGGATTTTCGGTTTCAAACCTGGTTTGGATGGAAATGGGAGGAATCTATGCGCAGCCTTCTATTCGCGGCGGTTCGGAATACGGCGAAGAATGGTGGCGAGCCGGAACGAAGCTGCAAAAACAAAACGTTTTTGACGATTTCATTGCTGCCGGCGAATATTTGATTAAAGAAAAATATACGCAGCCGTCAAAACTCGCAATTTCCGGCGGTTCAAATGGCGGCTTGCTCGTCGGCGCGGTGCTGAATCAAAGACCTGATTTGTTCGGCGCGGCGCTTCCCGCTGTTGGCGTGATGGATATGCTGCGTTTCCACAAATTCACAATCGGCTGGGCTTGGACATCCGATTACGGATCGCCCGAAAACGCTGAAGAATTTGCGGCAATCTACAAATATTCGCCGCTTCACAACATCAAAGCAGGAGCAAAATATCCGGCAGTGATGATCACAACCGCAGATCACGACGACCGCGTCGTTCCGGCTCACAGCTTCAAATACGCCGCTACTTTGCAGGAAGCAAATGCCAGCCAACGCCCGATTTTGATTCGCATCGAAACTAAAGCGGGACACGGCGCAGGAAAACCGACTGCGAAAATCATCGAGGAAGCCGCCGATAAATGGGCGTTTCTGATTAATGAACTTGGCGTTAAATAGTTTTGTTTAACCGTTTTATAAAAAAAGGCGGCTCTCAAAATGAGCCGCCTTTTTTTATCAGTAAAATCTTATCAGGTTAAACTTATGTGGATTGCCGCAATGATCGATAAAACTACGGCGGCATAAAGCCCCGCCAGAATATCGTCGGCGCAAACGCCCAAACCGCCGGGCAAAATTTGCAGCCGGTCAATCGGATAAGGTTTGGCAATATCAAAAAAGCGGAACAGAAAAAAACCGGCGAGAATCATCCACCAGACGACATCGAAGGGAATAAAAGCGAGCGTAATCAATTGCCCGACGATTTCATCAACAACAACCGTTTGCGGGTCTTTGTCGTTCATTAATTTCGCCGCCCGTCCGCCAGCCCAGATTCCGGCGATTGTAATCAACAAAACGATGAAAATATTTGCCGGTGCGTGCCAAGCCGACATTTGCTCGGCACGCCAGCCGTTTGCCAAACCAATTTGCCAAATCGCCTGACCGATTGACCGTATCAGCAGATAAATACCGATTCCGACCAGCGATCCCCAGGTTCCCGGCGCGAGACGGATATAACCGACGCCGAACGTAGCGAAAGACAATGCCAGATAATCGGTTCGGCTTTTTTTTACCTTTGAAAAAGCCCTATCAATCCGGCGCTTGCTTTCCTCAAATTCTGAGTCGGTTTGATGAATCAGAGAGGGCGAATCTTCCATAAAAATTATTTAGGTTAATATTTCAATGAAATATTAACCCATTTTTCATTCCTCTCGCCAATTCTCAAGTTTTAATCAGAACAAAATTAAAGAATTCGACTTATCAAATCGTAGCTATGAGCTTCGGTTACTTCAACAGTGTAAAATTCGCCCACTTTCGGCTCTAAATTATCGGGCGCATCGTTTATCAAAATATACCCGTCAATTTCAGCAGCCTGTCCTTCGTGGCGGGCTTGCCATAACAAATCCGATTCCTGCGACGTGCCTTCAAACAAAACTCGAAAAGTTTTTCCGATTTTTTCGCCGTTTTTCTTTTTGCTGATTTTTGCCTGCTCCTTCATCAAACGCGCGCGACGCCCTTTTGCAGTTTTCGCATCAACTTTGTTCGGCAAATCAAAGGCGGGCGTGCCTTCTTCGTCCGAATAAGTAAAAACCCCGACGTTATCGAACTGGCAATTCCGCACGAAGGTTAACAATTCTTCAAAATCCGCATCGGTTTCGCCCGGAAATCCAACGATAAAAGTCGTCCGTATCGTAATTCCGGGGACGCGCTCGCGGACTCTGGCAATTAAACGCTCCAGGCTCTCGCGCGTGCCGCCGCGCCGCATCAGTTTTAAAACATTGCGCGAGGCGTGCTGCAAAGGAATATCCAGATATTTAACGGCTTTCGGTTCATCCCGCAAAACGTCCAAAAAAGCCTCGGAAACGTGCGTCGGGTAAGTGTACATTACGCGCACCCATTCGATTCCCTCGATTTCGCACAAGCCGCGCATCAATTTTGCGAGCGCCTCCTGCTCACCCAAATCTTCTCCGTAACGCGATGAATCCTGCGCGATTAAAACCAATTCTTTGACGCCCTGCGCCGCCAAATCCTGCGCTTCTTTTAAAATCGAACCGAACCGGCGGCTGCGAAAACTGCCGCGCATTGCGGGAATCGAACAAAAAGCGCAAGGTCGGTCACACCCCTCGGCGATTTTGACGAAAGCCGTATAACTTTCCGTCGCGCGGTATCGCGGCGTTTCGTGGTCGTAAATATAAGTCGCGGTTTTATTGCCGATTTGTAAGAGCGGAAGCGAGCGGAAATTTGTTTTTTCATCAGCCGCAATTAAAATATCGTTGATCTGATTTGTGCCGATAAAAGCGTCAACTTCGGGCAAATCTTTGATCAAATCGTCGCGGTAACGTTCGACCAGACAGCCCGCAACAACAAGACGTTTAGCATTTCCTTTGGATTTCAAACGCGCGGCTTCCAAAATCGCTTCGATTGATTCGGCTTTTGCCGATTCGATAAAACCGCAAGTGTTGACGACAATTGTTTCGGCTTCTTCCGCATTATGAGTTATTTCATATCCGGCTTGTTTGAGCCGCCCCATCATCACTTCCGAATCAACTAAATTTTTCGGGCAGCCAAGACTGACAAAACCGACTTTTTTATTATTTTCCATCAATATAATTGTAAAATTCTGCGGCTCAAAAAGAGCCAATTTCTTTTTCTTTATTGTTATAAATGATTCCTAAATTATACCGCGCCCAAAGGAAATTCGCCGAATGGCGATTCTTTTATTGAACGGCGAGAAAGGATTTATTTGGTTGATTATATTCGACGTTTGCGTTGTCCGAAATACATTCTGAAAAGCGGCTGAAATTTGAAGCTCAAATTTATTTTTGATCAATTATCTTTTTCAAATCGTCAGCGCGCCGTCGGTCAATTTTCGCCAATTCGGAATATTGAGCGAGCGCCGATTTTTTGTCGTTTTGAATAAAATAAACAATTCCGAGATTTAGATGCGCGAGCGGAAAACGCGGCGCGCGCTGAAGCGACAATTTGTAAGCGTTGACTGCTTTACCTAACTGATTGTCGTCAAAATAAGCGTTTCCCAAAATATAAGTCGAATAGGGCGAAATGACATTAACCGAAAGCAAATAATTTACGCCGTTATTTGTGCCGTCAGTATTTGCAACCGAAGCGTTTCGATTTTGTACCGAGTTGGCGACAATCTCCGTATTAGCCGTTTTCAGCCCGGTCGCTTTTTCGAGCAAAGCTATTGCTTTTTTATTCGTCGCGTCGGCTTCTGTTTTGCGTTTTGTGTCGCGCAAAACGCGGCTGTAATAAAACAAAGTTTCACCGTCGTTCGAGTTTAATTCGAGAGCTTTTTTGCAATCCTGTTCGGCTTCCGCGAGTTTTTTTAAAGTAAAATTCGCGCGGCAGCGATTGGTGTACGCTGCTGAATTGCCCGAATCTTTTTTGATAGCTAAACTCGCCGCTTCGAGAGCCTTTTCGTCTTCGCCGAGCAGACTGTGCCACCAGCTTAAGTCCACGTATAAATTTGAATCGTCAAGTCCGTCTTTTCTGATTTGGGATAAATAATTAATGGCTTGATTAAAATCCGCCAATTGCCCATAACTGGTTGCCAGCGCTCGATAAACATAGCCTTTAAAAGCGTTTTCCGGGTAAAGTTTGGCGGGCTGGGACAAAGATTTTTTTAAATTTTCAACTCCGTCCGCGTATTTTCCCTGTGCCATCTGAGCCGCTGCAATGTAATAATGGCTTTCCGCCAAAAATTCCGTTTTTAAATTAATTGCCGAGCGAAACGTTTCGATTGCCCGGTCGTAATTTTTGAGTGAGAGAAAGGCACCGCCGAGCGTGAATAAAACATTGGGCGAATCCGGTTTTAACTGATAAGCGCGAGTTGCCATTTCCATTGCCGCAGAATTTTCCCCGGACAAGCGATAAAGATCGCTCAGCGCCAGATAGTTGTCGGGATTTTTCGGCTCTGCTTTCGCAAGTGTTTCAAATTCCGCAATTGATTTATCGTAATCTTTTAAACGGTAATGAATAAGCGCTTTTTCGCGTCTGGCAGAAAAATCGGTTGGCTGCAATCGAACGACTTGTTCCCAGCCCTTAAGCTCGCCTTGAACATCCTCCAGCGTGCGGTTTGCTGCGGCAATTATCCGCCAGGCTTCAAGCAATTTATCATTAATTTTAACCGCGCTGACTGCATACGAGCGAGCTTTGGTTAAAACATCTTTCGAATTTTCCTTTTGACCTTTGACTGAGTAAGAAGCCGCTAAAGCCAAATAATTCGCAGCTTTGTCGGGATAATTCAAATTCAAAGCGCGCTCCAATGAGCCGATTGCCGCGTCGGTTTGATTCAAAAAGCGCTGCGTTTGTCCAAGATTAAAATAAGCCAAAGAACAGTTCGGCTCAATTTGAATCGCCTTTTGATAAAATTCGACTGCCGATGAAAAATCTTTGGTTTTGAAAGATTCGTTTCCCTGAGTTACAAAATCGCGCGTCTTTTTCTTGGTGCATTGAGCCGAAACCGAAAACGTTAAAAGTAAAAAAGCCAAAAATAACGACAAAAATTCAAAACAGCTTTTTAAGTTTT
>DASVQU010000159.1:0-12985 GCA_036388995.1 Pyrinomonadaceae bacterium
TGGCAGGGACAGGACAACCAGATCAAGAACTACATCGTCAAGATAGATTCGGCGTTTCAGCTATACGCGACGTACGTTGCCGAGGAGGCTGAGGTAAGCGATGTGGCTGCCCTCGCCGCGAGCATCCTTGATCCTAACAACGGTGAACTCGATGCTGTCAATGCGATCAACGGGTTTATGCTGACCGATCAGCAGAACAAAGGCGCGCTCCCACTCTGGGCGGAGATGACCTGCCCTCTGATTGAAGCGGGCTTACTCGATTACCGTCAGGCAGTAGATCAATATTTTGCCTATTACACAAAGCTCGCCTGGGCACAATTACGCGCGACAAATCTCTTGATGGAGGCGTATCACTTCCACGGCAGTCAGGACGATAAGCTGGCGGCAGGCGTTTGGACGAGCTATCAAAAATTAATCCTGAGCCAGGAGAACGAGTTTATCAGAAACCTCATCTCCATCGTGCGCTCCGGTATCGTTGGTTCATTTGCTAGAGGCTACGCACAGACCGCCTATCAATCCATGACGCAGTTCCATCCAGACTTCACCCCGCTGTCTGACTCAAACGGTAACTACCTCGGGACATATTATGAGCCAGCCAGCGTTCTGATGAAAGGCGAGGCGCTCCTGGCGCGACTTGCGGTCACTGATCCTGATGATCGCCGTATGGTTGTCCATATGACCTATCTCGGCGATGCGTACAAGACGGCGATAGATGCTGCGGGCATCACGCTTAGTATGAACTCGCAAACTTCCGGCGGCACCGTCCAGCCCGACAGCAATCCGGCTGTGTATGGTCCGATGCCGGTGCCTGATACATCTTACCCATCTCAGCCCGGCTACTTCTTAGATCCGATGTGGATGTGCGATAATACTTTCTACGTGAAGCGATTGGTGTACTCCGGCTCGCCGGCAACTCCGCTCGCTGACGGACTCTACCAACTTACAAATATGAACGGCAGCGGGTCTCTGGTTCCGTTGGAGACATATTACGGCACAATGCCGTTCCAGTCGGTGCCGGTGCTCGGATATACAATGGAAATCAATTCCGCCCAGCCGTTCGACTACATGAATTTCGCGGGATACTTTGGGAATCACTGGGGAACCGAGACTTTCGTGAAAGCAGTGGTTGCGAAATAATTGTGTGAAGACTTCATGCGTAACCGTGCCGGGACAAGAGAGCGTCTCTTGCTGATAGGGATTCACACGGCTGGCAGCGGGCTGACGAGCGTCGGTGTAAATTTGCTGGCGTCGCTCGCGTGCCGCTACGCCGTCGGCTATCTGGGCGTCGAACGACCCGACGGCTGCCAGCGGGTAGAGACGCTCCCTTCTGCGGCATTTGCGACAACTCTTGTCTCGCGCGGCGTACGCATGCTTCTCGACGGGGATCGTCTTGATGCGGTTCTATCCGAGTTCGATCCACACATCGTTCTCGTGGTAGGACCTCCATTCCTCGTGCGTCCGCTGCTCGACCAAATGCAGCATCACAGACCGCTTCGCCGCATTGTGCTCTATGCGGCGATAGAGGCAGAGCTGACGGACCCTATTGTCCTGGACGTTCTGAGCGCGGCTGATTTGGTTTTAACATACTCCGACTTTGCACGCGAATCAATCCACGCGCTCGCGGCGCGCACAGGGCGAAGTTCCGCCTTACCTCCTGTTCACGCAATCGGTCATGGCGTTGCGAGTCGTGACCGTTTCAAACTCCTCGAACAGCGCAGTGACCGCGAGGCAATGCGCCGACTGCGCGAGCGCGCCTTCCCTAATGAGCCGCGCCTTCACGGAGATGATTTCCTGATACTAAATGCGAATCGTGTCTACGCGCGCAAGCGGCATGACCTTACCATGCGCGGGTTCGCGCAGTTCGTCCGAAACACCGGTGCAGAAGCACAACTTTATCTGCACGCTCTGTTCATCACAGAGGATGAACGCGCCGCAATCGTGAATTTAGCCGCAGAAGAGGGAGTGGCGAATCGCGTGCATCTGAGCACAGGCGTAGAACGCGCGCGTCCGCGCAGCGATGAGAAACTGAATCTGCTCTATAACGCCTGCGATGTCGGACTGAACACCGCTATGGGCGAAGGCTTCGGTCTCGTTAGCTTTGAGCACGCTCTAACCGAGGCACCTCAGATTATTCCAGCCCACACAGGGCTTCGCGAGCAGTGGCATGGAGCGGCTGAACTCGTGCCGACGGAGACTAAGCATCTCATTTTCTACGAATACGGCGAGATGTGCGCCGTCTCGTCGTGCGGAGTCGCGGAAGCGCTTCAACGGCTACACGGCGATCTAGCGTACCGCACTAATATGGGTATAGCGGCGCGCTCCCGCGCAGCATCGGATAAATACTCCTGGGACAGAGTCGGCGCGCGGCTGATCCAAGCCCTATTGTCACAATAATATTGAGCTTTCTAATCCCGATTTTTATTAGACAGAATGTTTAAAATGCCTTATTACTTCCCGGTTTAACAGCCCAAAATTCCTTACTGTCCAAAAAGGGTAGTTTTTTGACATCTTTTCTACTTTCAGTGTGCAATATGGAAAAGTTTGAGAACTACAGTAGTTTTGAAATAAAGTTATAGTCTTTAACGGGCTTTGGCTCGTTGTATCTTTTCACGCGCAAGTTTTAGCATTTTTTCAAAAACTTCCTCCAGAGACATTTCAGTCGAATCAATCTCAACTGCGTTTTCGGCAACGGTAAGCGGCGAGTCGGTTCGCGTCGCATCGCGTTCGTCTCGTTGATTGATTTCGGCGAGTGTGTGTTCAAAAGTCGTCGGCTCGCCTTTATGCAGAAGTTCTTCGAAACGGCGGCGCGTTCGCGCTTCGAGTTTTGCCGTAATGAAAAACTTGATGTCGGCGTTGGGAAAAACGACCGTTCCGATGTCGCGCCCTTCCAAAACGCAGCCCGCGCCGCGTTTTCCCAACAATCTTTGTTTCTCGACCAGAATTCGCCGCACCGCGGGAATTGCGGAAACAATCGAAGCCGCCTGCGAAACTTCCGGCGTGCGGATCAAACCGGAAACATCGCGCCCGTTGAGCCAAACGTGCAAATGTTCAGGCTCGCCCGAAAGCTCTATCTTTGAATTTTCGGCAATTTTTACCGCTTTTTCTTCGTCTTCGGCTCGCGCGCCCGCTTCCAAAACGGCGAGCGCGACGGCGCGGTACATCGCGCCCGTGTCGAGATAAAGCAAGCCCAATTCTTTCGCCAACCGTTTGCCGAGCGTTGATTTGCCCGCGCCACTTGGTCCGTCAATCGCAATTATCATTTTTCGGTTTGTTTTTCGGCTTCCGCCCAGCGGTTCATCAAACCGCGAATTTTAACAAAATAATCTTCGGCGTTCGGCGCGCTGCGCGCAACTTTTTCCAAGCTCTCCAAATAATTCGGCTCGCCGAAAAGCTGCCGCAATTCTCCGATAAACGGTTCTAGTTTAGCGAAAACGGCGAGATATTCGGTTTGCGTCCGGTGAAAAAAGCTTTCGTCAATAGCCTCAAACAAAACAAACGCGCAAGCCATTTCCCAGTAAGTCGTAACCATTCGATAATCGGCGCTACTGCGATTTCCGCTCGCCATCAGCATTGCGATTTCGCGCGCCGATTGCGGATTAAATTCGGTAGAATACCAATACCGCGCCGCCCGCAATTTTTCATCGGTGCGAAGCTCGTACAATTTTAAAATCAATTCGGCTTGTGCTTGTTTGCTCATAAAATTAACTTTCAATAACCGCCCGCAGAACGCCCAGAGCAGTTTCAACGTCTTCGCGGGAAACATCGTAATGCGTCACCATTCGAATTGAATTGCCGAAACCCGAAGCCAGCACGCCGCGCGTTTTTAACTGTTCGCAAATTGCCTGCGACGTTTGTCCCGTCTCGGCGACATCAAAAATCACGATATTTGTCACAACTCGTTCGGCATCAATTTTAACTCCGTGAAGTTCGGCGATTCCCGTCGCCAAACGGCGAGCGTTTTCGTGATCTTTGTGCAGGCGTTTCGGCGATTCTTCGAGCGCGACTAATCCCGCTGCCGCAATAACGCCGACTTGCCGCATTCCGCCGCCCAAAAGTTTGCGCCACGCTTTGGCTTCGCTGATAAATGCGCGCGTCCCCAAAATCATCGAACCGACCGGCGCGCCCAAACCTTTCGACAAACAAAACTGAATTGAATCACACGAGCGAGACAAAGCGGCAACCGTTTCGTTTTGCGCGACTGCCGCATTAAAAATCCGCGCGCCGTCCAAATGAACCGGCAAATTGATTTTATGCGCTTTTTCGCAAATCGCGTTTGTCCGCTCAGCGCTCATGACAGTGCCGCCCGCCAGATTGTGCGAGTTCTCGAGCGCAATCAATCCGGTTTTGGCAACGTAATAAGCCGCGTCGTTGGCGTGAATCGCCCCTTCGATTTCCTCCCAATTCAAAATTCCGCTGCCGTCAACAGATTTGACCGGACGTGCTAAAGTGCCGGAAATCGCCGCCATCGCCGCCATTTCGTAATTAAAAATATGCCCGCGCTCCTCGATAACGACTTCCTGACCGGGTTTTGTGTGCAATTTCACGCAAATCTGATTACCCATTGAGCCGGTCGGGACAAACAGCGCGTCTTCTTTCTCGAAAATCTCAGCCGCCAGTTCCTGAAGATGATTGACTGTCGGGTCTTCGCCGTAAACGTCGTCGCCGACTTCGGCTTCCGCCATTGCGCGGCGCATTGCCGGAGTCGGTTTTGTTACTGTATCGCTGCGTAAATCAATCATTTTAACGTTTTATGTTTTGCGAGAAATCGAACAAGGCGAATAATTAAAAAGAATGCAAAAACAATCAGAATAATCAGAACAGCCCAACCGATTGGAGTTAAGCTGCGCTTCATTTCGCCGATGGTGAAATGCCCGCCCCCTTGAAAATTGAACAAAACAGGCAAATTTAAAATTACAGCCAATAAATAACCGATTTTCATCTTCGCGCTTTCCTTGAATGATTAACCGTGTAATTTTCTGATCGTTTCGGCAACATTCGCGCCGTGTCTTTCGATCAGATGCTGCATTTTCGCGTCTTTAAAATTGCCGGCGTCGTCAAAGGCTTCGCCCGCGAAAGTGACGGCGAATTCTTCGGGCAAAACGTGAACGAGCAAAATCGAAAGCACCGAACGCAAATGTCCGAGACAGCGCAAACCGCCAAAGCTGCCGGGCGAAGCCGTCATAATTCCGCCGACTTTGCCTTTGAAAGCCGCGCCGAGCTTTATTTCGCCGTTTGCGCGCGAAGCCCAGTCAATCGCATTTTTCATCCCGCCCGGCAAAGAGCCGTTGTATTCGGGCGACGAAATCAAAAGCCCGTCGTGAGCGAGCAGAAGCTGTTGAAAACGATTGGCGTGTTCGGAAAAACCTTCGGCTTCGTGCTGGTCGGCGTCGTAAATCGGCATCGGGAAATCCTTCAAATCAACCAGGGTAACTTCCGCTCCGGCGCGTCGTGCGCCTTCGGCGGCGACGCGGACGACTTTTTTATTTAATGAATCGCGGCGCAGGCTGCCCGCAAACGCTAAAATTTTTGGCGTGTAAGACATTTTACAATTATCCTTTGACAGAAAATTTAAATCCGTCATTCAGAATATTCAGGATGATTTGAAAAGTAAAACATTGAAAATCCTGCCGTGCGCCGATATTCTGTCCGTCACGCTTTTATTATGGCTTTAATCAAATCTTTTCGCGGCGTCGAACCGCGAATTCACGAAACTGCTTTTGTCGCCGAAAACGCCGTTGTCATCGGCGATGTCGAAATCGGCGAGCAGTCGAGCGTCTGGTACGGCTCGATTTTGCGCGCCGACGTAAATTCGATTCGCATCGGCGCGCGGACAAATATTCAGGACGCTTCGGTGATTCACGTCACCTCGAAAACGCACGACACGGTTTTGGAAGACGAAATAACGCTCGGACATCGAGTGACAATTCACGGTTGTTACGTCGAAACCGGCAGTTTAATCGGAATCGGCGCGATTGTTTTGGACGGAGCGCGAATCGGCAGAAATTCGCTCGTCGCCGCTGGAAGTCTGGTCACGCCGAACACCCGGATTCCGCCGCGCTCGCTTGTAATGGGCAGTCCGGCGCGCGTCAAAAGAGAATTGAGCGAGGAAGAGGTTAAAGATTTGGCGCGCTTTTGGCAGAATTATGTCCAACTGAGCGAGTATTATCGCTAGTAATGTTTTGGCATAAAAATTTCTTAAGCCGAGAAACGAACGCTTGCTTGTACGGTTTGCGTTCGTTATTTTTATAATTCTCCCAAATTTTAATTGAGTAATCGGAAAGAATGATTAAGACAGTTTCCCTGAGCCTTGTTTTGTTTTTTATTTTTTGTTTCAATGCCTTCCCGATTTCGGCGCAAGAGACATCCGGCAGCGACGAACCGACAAGCGATAAAACCGATTCAAAACCGGAAGATTCTTTATACAGATTGACGCGCGGGACGAAAGAATATCTGTTTGAGCCGGGCGTCGCGCCGTGGAAGCCTTCGCATTTCGCCGGACCGGAAGAATTTGACACGAGCCACCGCAAAATGGCGTTTGCCAATTTCCGGCTTGGGCGCGTGATCGGCACAAAAGGAAATGTGTCGTATTCTTATTTGTTCGGTTTTATGCCGCTGACAGTCGCGTTTCGGAACGAAATCCGAAATCCGGCTTATGTTTCCGAACAAACAACGCCCGGCGTTGAGCGGACGATTCGCACAACGACTTACGGCGTCGGCATCACGCCCGCCAATTTTCGTTTTCTTTTCCGCGCAAACAAGCGCGTCAAACCGTTTGCGCAAGCCGGAGCCGGAATCGTGATGTACAACCACGCGATGCCGATTCCCGAAACCCGGCGCTTTAATCTGACGGGAGATTTCGGCGGCGGCATTATGATTCACTCTTCGCCTGACCGCGCCTGGACAATCGGTTACCGATATTTCCACATCTCAAACGGCAATGTAACCGAAAAAGTCTATAACGTCGGCTATAACGCCAACTCGATTTATCTAGGCTATTCGATTTTCAAATAGTTCAAAGTTCAAAGTTTAAGGTTCAAGGTTGTATATTTGAATTTTAAACTTTGAACTTTGAACTTTGAACTGAGCTATGGCACAGCAGAACACGAATCCGGCGCGCGGAATGCGCGACTTTTTGCCCGCAGACGTTCGGCGGCGCGAATACGTTATCGGAATTATCAAAGACGTTTATCAAAAATACGGCTTCGAGCCGCTCGAAACTCCGGCGGTCGAAAATCTCGAAACGCTTTTGGGGAAATACGGCGAAGAAGGCAATCAGCTAATTTTTAAAATCCTCAAACGCGGCGAAGGCGAGCGCACCGGCGAAGCCGATCTTGCTCTGCGCTATGATTTAACCGTCCCGCTCGCGCGCGTCGTCGCCAATTACAAAAACGAGCTGCCGAAATTTTTCAAACGCTACCAAATCCAACCGGTCTGGCGCGCAGACCGTCCCGCGCGCGGGCGTTTTCGAGAATTTTATCAATGCGATGTTGACGCTATCGGCTCGAAATCAATGATTGTCGAAGCTGAATTGATTTCTGCTGTTTGCGAAGTTTTGCATAGATTAGACTTTAATGATTTTGTTATTAAAATCAATCATCGGAAAATATTAGCTGCGCTTTTGGATGAAGCGGGGATTGAAAGTGACAGGCATATTGAAGCTCTAACGGCACTAGATAAATTAGATAAAATAGGTATTGAAGGCGTAAAAAAAGAGTTTGAAGTTCGCGGGCTTTCTGAAACCTCATTTGAAAGTATTTCAGGCTTATTTACTAGAATAGAAGAAAAGTCACGAGGTGTTTATCATATCAAGGAATCCTCTCACATAAGACAACCAGATTTAATTGCGTGGAACGATTTTTCGTTTAAAGAAGTAAACCGGATGATTGGAGAAAACGAAGAAGGAAAAAAAGCATTAGTAGAGTTACAAATGCTCTTGCAATTACTAAACAAACCTAATCATTGGAAATTACAGTTCTCTCCGAATTTAGCTCGTGGATTATCTTATTATACGGGCGCAATTTTTGAAATCAGTGTAGGAAAAGAAATTGGATCGCTTGGCGGCGGCGGTCGTTACGACGGTTTGATTGGAATGTTTGGAAAAGAAGCGATTCCTGCTTGCGGTTTCAGCTTAGGGCTTGAGCGAATCCTTGTGTTGATGAATGAACGTGGAATGTTTTTAAAGCTAGAAGAAAAGGGAATATTAAATGCAAAGCCTGCCGACATTTTAGTAACAATTTGGAATGAAAAAAACATTGCTGACTCTAAAAACATTGCTGACTCTATTGAACTGGCAAACGAACTGCGAGCGCAAGGCTTACGCGTGGCAATTTATCCAGTGGAAACTGACAAACTCGGAAAGCAGTTTAAATATGCCGCGTCAATCGGAGTTTCGGCGGTGGCAATTTTGGGTGACGACGAGCGCGCGAATAATTCGGTGACAATTAAATATTTGGAGACGGGAGAGCAGGAGACTATTTCACGGGAAAGGCTTTCAACGGAATTGAAGATTTGAAATCATTGGAATCCGAAGAAGAAAAAAGGCTGTCCGATTATGTGCGGACAGCCTTTTCTTGTTGAGGTTATTCTATTTTAATTGATAATAGAATCGCTCGTTTCTTTATTCAGAGTCGAATTATATGTATAACCCGAAGCTGAAAGATTCGTAACGGTAAAAGTAAATGTACCTCTGTTTTTTGTACTGCTTGAAGTAAATATAACTTGACCGTTGGAACTAGTCGTTCCGGTAACATTTCCTGTGGTCAGACCGCTCCATCTGCCTGAAACTGTAACGCCGGAGCGAGGCGCGCCATTATTATCGTAAACAGTTATCACAGCTTGGGCTGATGTGTTCCGTCCACTCTTTATCAGAGACATTGTGATGCTGTTTACAAAAATCTCAGCGGGTTGGTTTTGCTGAACGGTAACAGCGGCGCTGGTCGAGCCGGTCAAACCGCTATTATCCGTAACCGTTAAAGTTACCGTATATGTCCCGGCTGAACTGTAAGTTTTAACCGGATTCGCTTCGGTTGAAGTTGTCCCGTCGCCGAAATCCCAGGCGTAGCCGGCAATTGTGCCGTCGGGGTCAGAAGAATTGCTGCTTGAGAAATTAACCGTTAACGGATTTGAATTTGGAGATGTTGATATGACGGCAACCGGCGGTTGCGGTTCGGTGCTGCTCGCGATGAGCGTGCCGGTAATGCTGTATTGACCGATACTTGCATAATCGGAATAGCCTGTTATCAAATCGCCCGCTCCCACTCCGTCAATTGTCAGGTAATAAACGCCAGCCGATAGAAATTGATTAAAGCTCGCCGCCAAGCCCGCCGGATCGGAAGTTGCCAGAACATTGCCGTTGGCGTCTGAAATCTTTGCCTGAATATCGAGATTTCCGCCGAGCGGCGCGGGATTCAAATTGATTGTGACATTTCCGCTGCCGGTCGAAAACTTGAAAACATCAACGTCGGTTCTGGTCGTAATCAAGCCGGACGTATTAATAGCCGTGCCGCTTAAAACGGTTGAGGCGGCATTTGTATTTCCGTGATCGTCTGCAATGAGGGCAATACCGTAAGTTTGCATCACCGCCAAATCGTCCTGAAAATTATTGGCACCCGGATATTCGCCTTTGCTCCATTGTGTGACGCTCTCGTAATAGCCGACGCCCATAATCGGTGCCCAATCTCCGTGCCCCGCATAATATCCCTGTGTAGCGGTTCCATCGTGATTCAAGTTCAAGTTATGCCCGACTTCGTGAGAAGCGGCTTCGGCGATGTTTTTTTCATTGTTTCCGAGACCGGAAGTCATTACGAAAGCCGGTTTGTAATTTGTCCCGACATAGTTGAAAACACCGACGTATGCAATACCGCCGATGCTCTGACCGGTAAAATTCGTAGGGCTGATAACCGCGCGCGTTCCGTATTGCAAATCCGAAGAAGTGCTGCGAAAAATAGCTGCGTCGCCGGGGTCTTGCGTTGTAATATCAACGTCGAACGGCGCGTAATCTTCCGCTATTCTCTGCCAGATATATTGAATCGCATCCTGCTCCTGCTGGTTAAAAGTCGTCGGGTCGGCGTCAATACTGAAAGGCGCGGAATTAATCGGCTGCCCGTTCGTATAACTGGTATTCCAGGCTGTGTTGGAGGTAACGTGACCGTCAAAATCAAGATAGATGACACGATTTGAACCGGGGCGGCTGTGCAATTGAAATGTTTGCGTATATGGAAACGGAGCCGCCGAAACGACCGGCGTCTCGCCGGTTAAGCTCTGTACTTCTTGAGTCTCATCAACATAAAGCAGCATATCCGCATCATCAACGTGAAGAGTCGGGTCTTCTAAAAACAAACGGCGCAGCTCGTTTGCCGATTTACCGTGTTTTGAGGCAACTGCGGGTAAACGGTTTCCTAATTTGTTAATTGCCGCCTGCCCGCGGGCAAGCCCTCTTTCGGAGGCGTTGTCATTCTGGGCAAAAGTATTTCCGGTAACTGCGAAAGCTAGTAAAAATAGAAAAGTTATACACTTAGATGAAATTTTAGACGAAAAAACAGACATTATTCAGGCTCCTTAAATTGGTGAAAATTTTTATTGATAAGCTGAGAAGTTGCAGCCCGTCATCAAAAATTGTTGTGGTTATCTCTCGAAAAAAGAGGCTAATTGAATACAAACCTGCAATTGAGGCAGAGATTTTACCGAGCAGTAAAGGTAATACTTATTCGAATCTCTTAAAAACTGCAAAATAATGCAGCAAAAAACAAATTATTAATTTCTAGGGTTTAAATTTGGAAAAGCAGGATTGCCAAAGTTACGAAGCAGAAGATTCCGTTTATTAGCATTGAGTTGCCAGCAAATTTAAATCTATGAAATATTTTCAAAGTTTTTAGTCACATCAATTGCGGCTTATCGCCGTTAATTAGTTGAGCGATTGGTGAGTCGGCAGGGAAAACCGTAGCAATGGCTCTTAGAATTAATAAACGGCTCGATTCTTTTTTTAGAAATTTCAAATGTGATATTTTAACGAAGTTGTTTTAAATTTCTAACAAAGCAAAACAGGCAAATTCCCGAAAAATGAACGAATTCTCCCTTTTAAACGACCGCACACCGACCGAAGAAAGAAACGTCGAAAACGAAAATTCTCCTCGTAATTACGCCGAAACAATTTCGACTCCGGTTGCCGATTCTGCAAATCAATATCGGATTTCCGCCGACACGAAGAATCAATCTGCAAATCTGATTCAAATTCCCGAACACACTTTTGAACACGATTTGGCGGTTAACGACCGACGACAGAAATTTGCGGGCGAAATTCTGCGCCTGGCTTTAATCGGAATCGCGGCGGTGGGATTTTTGCTGTTAAATTTTTTGTTCGGCGCGTCGGACAAAGCGCCTGAAGCGTTCGGAATTGCCAAAAAAACGCTCGCCAATTCCGATTTTCGGTTTTACATTTTCGCGTCGTTTTATCTTTTCGCATTTAGCGCCGGAATCGCTCTTTTGCAGCGCTATTTTGCCGCTGACGGAAACGCTTATCATTTGAAATATCTGCGTTTGCGCGAAAAAGCGAGCGCCGCGCCCGCGATAGCGGAAAACGTCTCGCATCTGATTCCGCATTCGCGGCGCGGTTTTTTTGACGGTTTTTGGCTTTATCTGTTCGGCGCGGAGACCGACGAGATTCACCAGCGAGCCGAAAACGAAAAAGACGCCCGCGATTTTTTGTTCAAAATCTCGCGCGTGCTTTTGTTTTTGTCCGGTTTGTTATTGTGGTTTGGCGCTTTGGGCTTAATTTTGGCTTTTGGCGTGGTTTTCAAGCAGTTCGGCACTTAAAAGTATGTTTGAAGATAATTATTTGCGAGACGCCCTCGGAAATTTTCAAAATTACAAAAGGCTGGCGGAAAAATCCTTCGCGCAAGTTACCGATGAAGAATTTTTTCGGGCTTTGGATGAGGAATCAAACTCGATTGCGACAACCGCCAAGCATATTGCGGGAAACTTGCGCTCGCGCTGGACAGAGTTTTTAACCGCTGACGGCGAAAAAACAGACCGTAACCGCGATTCGGAGTTTATCGCATTTGAAACCGATACGCGCGAGTCTCTGATTGAATTTTGGGAAGCGGGCTGGCAAGCCGCGCTTTCGACAATGGAAAGTTTGCAGCCGGCTGACTTAGGAAAAACAGTGAAAATCCGAGGCGAAAACCATACGGTTGTCGAAGCGATTAACCGCTCAATCGCACACACTGCTTATCACGTCGGGCAGATCGTTTTTCTCGCTAAGCATTTACGCGCCGGCGATTGGCAAACCTTAAGCATCCCGCGAAACAAATCCGTCGAGTACAACAGTTTTTTAAATGAACAAGCCGGCGATGCTTCGGAAAAACAACTCGTTTTGAAGCACGAAACATTTTTGCGGCAAAGCGAAAAATAATTTGCAAAGATTTGTTAAGAAATGACATCTTTAATTGACGAGCCGACAAATTTTAGCTAACAATTAAATCTATCGCGCTATAATAAGTTGATCGGTGGTCTCGACCGATTAAAAACATTTCCCGGCGAAAGTCTTTGCGGCTTTCGACTTTAAACACCAACTCATTTACGCAATTTTAGAGGAAAAATGAAAAGAAATCTGATCGCCTTTCTTGCCGCCATTCTAATTTCAAATTTCGGAGTCAACCAGGTTTACGCTCAAAAAACCGATTCTCCGCCGAAAAAATATGACGTTTCCGAACAAGCCGAGCCTTTCGTCGTCAACGGTCGAGCGTTTGAAAGCAAACAAGAGTTTATCGAAAGCGGCGCGCGCTGCCGCACAAAAGAGCCTTCGGAAGCCCAAAGCATGAACGTTTACGATCAGCTCGAAAGAGTTAAGGCAAGCCGGATAATTATGGATTCGATAGGCGCTGTCGAATATGGCGAAGAAGGAATGCGCCAGCCCGGTTCGATTACGATCAACGTTCGCTGGCACGTTATCAATCGCGGCGGAGGCGTCGCCAACGGCGACATCACG
>DASVQU010000160.1:0-37399 GCA_036388995.1 Pyrinomonadaceae bacterium
AATTCGTTTATGGATGTGTTTCGTTTTGCTGAAATTTTAAAAGTGTGTTTGAGAAATTAAATTATGAATAATCACTTGCAAAAATTTGTCGAAAAACGATTTCGCAACGGCATTGATTCGCTTCCTGAGCGCGAGCAAAAAGTCGTGAGTCATTATCTTGAGCGCTCGCACGTCAGCCACAACGTCAACCACGAATTTGATAGTCGTCTGACTTTCGGTCAGAGGCTCGCCGATTTAGTGGCGGCATTTGGCGGTTCGTGGACTTTTATTATTATTTTCGGATCGGTTCTGGTTTTCTGGGTGTTGCTTAACTCATTAATTCTGGCACGAAGCGGCGGAGCATTTGACCCGTATCCGTATATTTTGCTGAATCTATTTCTTTCGATGCTTGCCGCGATTCAAGCGCCGATTATTATGATGTCGCAAAACCGGCAGGCGGCAAAAGACCGCACGGACGCGGCACACGATTATGAAGTGAATTTAAAGGCAGAGCTTGAAATTTTGAGTTTGCACGAAAAATTGGACGAGCTGCGAGAGGAGAAATGGCTCGAACTCGTACAAATGCAACGCGAGCAAATACGTCTGTTAACGGAAATCGTTAATCAAGGTGGAGCAAATCAAAACAATGCTTAAAGAAGAGGTTGAAAACGACATTTGTATTCATATTTTCACGGTTTCGGCGGCAATGGTCGGAGTTTGTTTGACTGTCATCGGTTTGTTTCGAGCTATCCCGGCGCTGAAAAGCATCAACACTATCGGCGATGATTTGTTGGTAGTTGATGCTTTCGCTTTTCTCATTTCCTGTCTGCTCTCTTATTTTGCTCTGCGCACAAGAGGCAGCCGCCGCAAATATAAAGTCGAGCGCGCCGCAGACGTAATATTTATAGGAGCGTTATGCTTAATGACAATTATTTGCGGTTTGCTGACTTACGCTTTTATTTGATTTTCGATTTATGTCCAAAATTATTATCATCGGCGCTGGGTTGGCTGGTTCGCTGCTGGGAATTTATCTATCAAGACGCGGATTTGAAGTTGAGATTTACGAATCGCGCGCCGATATGCGAAAAACCGGCGCGGCGGGCGGGCGTTCAATCAATCTGGCTTTGTCAAACCGAGGAATTGCCGCTTTGCGCGATGTCGGAATGGACGAATATATGCTCCGCGAAGCCGTGCCGATGCGGGGGCGTATGATTCACGCTCCTGACGGCGCGATGAAATTACTTCCGTACAGCGGGCGGCAAGGCGAATATATCAATTCGATTTCGCGCGGCGGTTTAAACATCGCATTGATGAATGAAGCCAGGAAAAGCGGCGTCAAATTTCGTTTCAATCAGAAATGCGTTAATTTTCACAGCGCCACCGGCACAGCAATCGTTGAAAGCACAACGGCGGGCGGGCGCAGAACAATCAAAGGCGACGTTTTAATCGCCGCAGACGGCGCAGGCTCAGCCGTCAGAAACGCGATGCTTAACGGCGGCGTACCGCGTTTTAATTTTTCGCAAAGCTGGCTCGAACACGGCTACAAAGAATTGCACATTCCGCCCGGCGACGACGGCGGTTTTTTGATGGAGAAAAACGCTTTGCACATCTGGGCGCGGCGGGCGTTTATGATGATTGCGCTCCCTAATTTCGACGGCAGCTTTACCTGCACGCTTTTTCTCGCGCATACAGGCGAAAACAGTTTTGAGCAATTAACGGACGAAAAATCTTTAATGCAGTTTTTTGAAACGAATTTTGCCGACGCAATCCCGTTGATGCCGACTCTGGTTGAAGATTTTTTCGCAAATCCAATCGGCAATCTCGGAACGATCAAATGTTTTCCGTGGAACGTCGGCGGCAAATCCCTGCTGCTCGGCGATTCGGCGCACGCGATTGTGCCTTTTTACGGGCAAGGAATGAATGCATCGTTTGAAGATTGCCGCGTTCTGGATTCTTTAATAGAAAAACACGGAGCGGAATGGGAGACGATTTTTGATGAATTCACGAAAGAACGCAAACCGAACACCGATGCGATTGCCGAAATGGCTGAAGAAAATTTTTACGAAATGCGTGACGCGGTTGCCGATCCGATTTTTGTCAGAAAAAGAGAGCTTGAAACCAAGTTGGAGCAAACCTTTCCAGATTATTTTTCCAAATATTCAATGGTCACTTTCCGCGAAGATTTGCCCTACACAATCGCCAAACAAAAAGGCAATGCTCAGGATAAATTGTTAATGGAAATCTGCGCGGAAACTGAAGATGTTAGCAAAATTGATTTAAATGAAATGAGGGAAAAGGTAAAATCTATTAACCTTTTATAAATGTTAGGGAAGAAGATGAGTTTAGACATTACCTCAGAAAACAATGTAGGCAAGGGTAAGCGGATATATTATTCGTTTGGGGCAACTGGTTTAACAACTTTAGAACATTCTGTTTTTTTTGAACAAGAGCGAATGGTTCAAGATGTATGTGATAATTTAGGAATTACACTTTTTAATCCTTTAAAATTCACAATACCGCACGATGAACCAAGTCCAACACCTGAAATAATTTATGAAATATCTAAGAAGCAGATTAAGGAGAGCGATGTTGTTATTTTGAATTGCTCGTATCCTAGTTATTGGGTAGGGCAGACTTTAGAAATTGCATCAATCTTTAATATTCCAGCGGTTCTAATTGCACCCAATTATATCGCAATTCCAAGAACAATTCGTGGCTCACAAACGCTAAAATATGAGATTCAATTCAACTCTTTGGAAGAGCTTAAAGCAGATTTGACCGGAGTGTTACGTTTAGCTTTCAAGACCTCAGAATTTCAAAATGAAACACAGGATGCAAATCCCGACGGTTTAGTTAATGTTGTTTCAACAATCAACATTGAATTAATTAATTACCTCAAACGTAATCCAGAAATTCTTTATTCTATTGACCCACGTCAATTTGAGGAACTTATTGCTGAGCTACTTGCTGGTTTTGGATGGAAAGTTGAACTTACACCAAAAATCAAAGACGGTGGATATGACATTTTTGCAATTTCGAAGAATGTCGCTCCCGGAATAAATTCAGCATGGATTATTGAATGTAAAAGGTATAGTCCAGAAAATAAAGTGGGTGTCGAAATAGTTCGCGCGTTATACGGCGTATAATCAACTTTTGATGGTGTTAATTCAATGCTTGCCACAACATCATTTTTTACCCAAGGTGCTAAACAATTTAAATCATCTAGATATAATTTAGAGTTACGCGATTACAATGGAATTTTAGAGTGGTTAGAAGCATACCGCCCAAATCCGACCGGTACTCTATATGTTTTAAATGATAGGTAATCTAAATAATGATAAAACGACAGCAACTAGCCTTGATAATTGTATTAGTAATAGACTGGATTAGCGTTGCCTACACAAAAAGAGAGACAAACCAAAACTCTAGCAGAAGTGTTGAACAATCTAAACCAACTTAGTTGAATTATTTCAAATTTTTCTTCAAAAATGCCAGGGTTTGCGCCCAAGCTTCTTTGGCAGCTTCCGGCTTGTATCGTTCGCCATTGGTGTCGTTAAAGAAAGCGTGCGGCGCGCCTTTGTAGATTTTGTATTCGTACGTTTTTTTGATTTTCTTCATTGCCGCTTCGACTTCCGGCACTTTTGAAGTGATGCGTTCGTCGGTTTCGCCGTAGATGCCAAGAACGGGGCAATGAACTTTGGCAAGCTGTTCTTCGGTCGGCGCAGTTCCGTAAAAAACGACCGCCGCTTGCAGTTGATTGGCTTCCGTGGCGAGCAGAAATGAGCGTGCGCCGCCCCAGCAGAAGCCGATTGAAGCCAGTTTGTTTTTCCTGACGTTCGGATGCGCGTTTAGAAAAGCGAGTCCGGCGTTGAGGTCTTTCATTACGTCCGCAGAGGAAATTGCGGCAAACGCTTCGCGCACTTTTTCCGGCGTTTCAAAAGCAGCCGTTCCGCCTTTGCGCGAAAGCGCGTCAACGGCGAGCGCGACGTAGCCTTCGGCGGCAAAGCGGCGCGCAACGTCTCTTGTGTGGTCGTTTAACCCGCGATTTTCGTGGATGACGATGATTGCCGGATGTTTTCTTTTATTTTTCGGTTTGCTCAAATAGCCGGTTAGTTTAACGTCGCCGCTCGGATATTCAACCGTGCCCGAATCAACATTTGCCTGCTGCGATTCGACTTCCGAAACGAGCGTTGCCGCCAATCCGCTTTGTTCCAAAAACAATTGCGCCGTAGCATAAGTGCCGGTGACGGCGATCAAGCGCAGAAAAAATTCGCGGCGGTTGAGACGGCGAACGCGGTATTCGTCAACAATTGCTTCAATTTTATTTTCCATAAATCCAATCCGGTGTCGGGTGCTAGTATGGCTTTTCGGCGTTTGGATTTCAAATGCCCATTGCGCTCCCGGTTCGTCGTTATGCAAAATTAGAGAAATGAATTTTTCCGTAAAAATCAATAATCGCGTTTATCAAATCAAACACGATTCGCCGATTCATATTTCAATTCCGCTCGATTTCAACGGCGCACAGCCAAACGCTTACGGAGTGGAAAAAGCAACGTCAAAGGCTTGCGAAGCCGGTGATTTAATCGGCGATACGAGACGCGGCGGAAGCTGTAATTTCGAGCAAATCCGCTTGATTCCGCATTGCAACGGCACTCACACCGAATCAATCGGACATATCACGCGCGAGCGAATTTCCATTCACGATTGTTTGAAAGACGCTTTCATTCCCGCAACGCTGATTTCGATTGAACCAGAAAACGCCTTTTTGTCGGGCGAAAGTTATTCGATTGAGGTTAACGACTCAGACCGATTTATTACCAAAAAATTATTGAAAAATGCTTTTAAAAATGCTGATAAAGATTGGCTTCAAGCATTAATAATTCGCACTTTGCCCAATGATGATAGCAAGCCCACTCGAACATACAATGAAGAAATTCCGCCTTTTTTCTCGACTGACGCAATGCAGCTTATTGTCGGGTCGGGCGTCAAACATTTGCTGGTTGATTTGCCTTCGATTGACCGCATTTTTGACGAAGGCAAGCTCTCGAATCACCGCATTTTCTGGAACCTTGGACAAGGCGAATTTGAAATAAACTCTGCAAGTCTAACCAACAACACAATCACAGAATTGATTTTCGTCCCGGAAATTGCTGCCGACGGCGCTTACCTTCTTAATTTGCAAACTGCTGCTTTTGTTGCCGATGCCGCGCCGAGTCGCCCGATTCTTTTCAATGTATTCGAGTAATTCTTTTTTCTTCAAAGCGTTAAAAATATTTTGCCCAACGCTTGATTTGGCTTACTCACTCATCTACAATTGCGCGCACAACCGACAACTCATTCCTGAGTATTTTAAAAGATGATGAAAAAAATTTACCTGTTGGCAATCGCGGCGCTTTTTGCCGCTTCGACGGTGGCAATCGCAAAAGAGGCGCGGCTGGTTCGTTATCCGCACTATCACCAGGGTCGCGTCGCATTCAGTTATTTGGGCGATGTCTGGACGGCTGACGAAAACGGACAGAATATCCAGCGTCTCACAGTGCACAAATCGAGAGACGTTTATCCCCGTTTCTCTCCCGACGGAAAATGGATCGCTTTTTCGAGCGACCGCAACGGAAATCTAGATGTGTTTCTGATGCCAGCGACGGGCGGAACCGTGAAACAGTTAACGTCGCATTCGGCGGAAGATTCGGTTTTAAATTGGACAGCGGATGGGCGCGGCATTCTTTTCGCCAGCAATCGCGGCGAAGATTTTGCCGGAAAACTCTACATTGTCAGCGTTGAAGGCGGAATGCCGACGAACGCGGGCGTTGATATGGGCGTGCAAGGCTCTTATTCGCCCGACGGAAAGCGGCTCGCTTTTAATCAGAAGGCTCAGGCTTATTGGCGCAAATATTATCGCGGCTCGATGCAATCGGATGTGGTTGTGATGGATGTCGCGGCGCGGCGTTTCACAAATCTCACCGATTTCGACGGAATGGATTCGTATCCGATGTGGGCGCGCGACGGATTTATTTATTTCGTCAGCGACCGCGACACCGGAGGTTTGACAAACATCTGGCGTATTTCCGAAAGCGGCGGCAAGGCTGAAAAGGTCACCTCTTTTAAAAACGGCGACGTGCGTTTTCCGTCGATCGGAACTGACGGTAAAACAATTGTTTTTGAACACGATTTCGGAATTCACAAACTGGATTTGGCAAGCAAGCGAGTGACTCCGATCAAGCTCGATATTAATGCCGAAACGCAGGAAAGCTTAAGCGAGATTCGTGATTACAGTTCTCAGGTTGACGATTACGCTTTAGCTCCTAATTCGCGCCGCGTGGTCGTCTCGATTCACGGTGAAATATTCACGGCTCCCGTCGAAGAAGGCGATTTACGCCAAATCACCGATAGCCAATGGCGCGACCGAAACGTCGAATATTCGCCGGACGGCAAATGGATTGCGTTTGTTTCCGACCGCAGCGGGCGCGAGGAAATTTATGTCGTCGCTTCGGACGGAGCGGGCGAAGCCCAGAAAATTACGGATTTGGACGAGCTTAAATTCTCGTATTCGTGGTCGCCTGATTCCGCACAAATTGCTTTCACTTCTTCGGACAACAAGCTCCGCGTCGTCAATGTTGCCGGCAAACAGGCGAAAGAGCTTAGCGCGTCGCAACATGGTTCAATCGGCTCACCCAATTGGTCGCCTGACGGCAAATGGATTGCTTTTTCAAAACCCGATTTTACGCGCACAACCGATATTTACATCGTTCCGTCAACCGGCGGCGAAGAAAAAAAAGCGACATTCGATTCTTTCAGCGATACGGGAGCCAGATTTTCTCCCGATGGTCGCAAGCTCTATTTTCAACGAATCGAATCCAGTTCTTTTAATGCCGGTCAGCCTTCGGTGCAGATTTATTCGGTTGCGCTGGAAAAATTAGACCGAGACCCGGACGACCCGGAAGAGCGCGCCGAACAGGAAGCCGCGCAAGCAGCTCAGCAAACAGCGGGCGAAGCAGGCGCCGCGCCGCGCGCTAATCAAACGGCGACAAGACAGCCGGCGAAACCGATTAATATTGATTGGGCTGGACTCAAACGCCGCACTCGGCAGCTCACGCGAATGCCTTTCGCCGTGACAAACTACAACATCTCGAACGACAGCAAAACCATCGTTTTTGTTTCGAGCGAACCGGCGGGATTAGCAAACGTTCCGGTCATTTATTCGATACAGGACGACGGCAAACGGCTGACTCGAATTGCAGCCGGAACAGCGCCGGGCGGTGATGGAGCCGGGCAACAACAGCAGGGCGGACCGGGCGGAGGAATTTCCAATTTGAATGTTTCGCGCGACAACCGCACGCTTTTCTTTAAGGAAGGCGATTATGTTTATTCAGTCGCAATGCCGCCGCCGCTTCCGCCCGGCGCATCAGCCAGCTCTGCACCGCCGTCGAGTTCAGCGACAACTGCGCAGCGTCGCCGGATCAACTTTACGGCGAAAGTCAAAATAGACCGCCCGGCTGAATGGGCTGAAATGTTTGACGATGCTTGGCGCACGATGAAATATCGCTTTTACGACCCGAAAATGCACGGCACGGATTGGGATGCGATGCGAGCCAAATACCGTCCGCTGGTTGAATACGTCGGCGACCGTCAGGAGCTTTTGAACATCGTCAACGAGATGATCGGTGAATTGAATGCTTCGCATACGGGCGCTGCGCCTCCTCCGGGCGGTCAACCGGGAGGAGCATCGACCGGGCATCTCGGTCTTGAATTAGAACCGGATGCGCAAACGGGTCGCTATCGCGTGACGCACGTTTACGAAGAAGGTCCGTCAGACAAAGACTGGGTACGAGTGAACGTGGGTGATTATTTAATCGCTATTGACGGAAAACCCGTTCGCGCAGGCGATGAATACTGGCAAATGCTCAATTACCGTCTCAATCGCAAAGTCGCCGTGACGTTCAACAATAAACCCTCCGAAGAAGGCGCGTGGCGCACTCGGATTGAACCGACTTCGATGGGCAACTACAGCCAGCTTCGCTATGACCGCTGGGTCAAAGAGCGTCGTGAAACGGTCAACAAGCTCTCAAACGGGCGCATCGGTTATATTCATATTCAAGCGATGAATCAACCTTCGTTACGCAAGTTTGAGAAAGAGCTGCGCGAGTACCGCGATAAGGAAGCGATGATTATTGATCAGCGCTGGAACGGCGGCGGCAATATCGAACAGGAATTGCTCGCCATGTTGGTTCAACGTCAATATCAAGTCTGGCACCCGCGCGGAACTGAGCCGACGACTCGTCCGAGCGCCGGTTTCTTCGGACCTAAAGTCGTTTTGCAAAACTGGCGTTCGGCGTCTAATGCAGAAATGTTTCCGGCTGGCTTCCGTGCTTTAGGCTTGGGTAAAGTTATCGGGACGCCGACAATGGGAGCGGTTATCGGCACGGGCAGCTACACGTTGATAGACGGTTCGACGGTTCGCACTCCGGGAATTGGAGTTTATCTCGCAGACAAAGCGCGGACAAACCTCGAAAATACAGGCGTCCAACCCGACATTAAAGTTGATAATATGCCGGAGGACAACCTCGCCGGACGCGACCGGCAGCTCGAAGTCGCCGTCGAAGAGCTGCTAAAACAACTCAAAGGCGGGACTTTGCAGGCTAATAAATAAAGACCCAGAGAATCAAAAAGAAAAATGGAGGGCTTTTTTTGCTCTCCATTTTTTTTGACGAAAAGTTTAATAAGCAAATTAAAATCTGCGAATCAAAACGACGCCCAAAACAAGCAAAACCGCGCCGACGACGCGCAAAAAGCTGATTCGCTGTACCGGAAAACCGAGCAATCCGTAATGATCAAGAATTAAAGCCGTAATCATTTGTCCGGTTAAATTTAAAACCAGATAAGTCGCCGCGCCGAAACGCGGGACGAGCAAGATTGCCGAAATGACGAAAAACGCGCCGAGCAAGCCGCCCGTCCAAACCCACCACGGAAAACTGCTCATTTCCCCAAGATTCCAGCGAGTACCCTGCGGAAGAGCGACAACTGCCAGCACGAGCGTTCCGACTGCGAACGAAACGAATCCGGCTTGAATCGGATTGTTGAGACAAAATCTGAGCTGCGAATTGACTCCGGTTTGTAAAGCGACCGCCACGCCCGCCAGCAAAGCGAATAAAATAAATAACGCCTGTAACATCGTCAGCTACTTTAACGCACAAATTGCGATTGCGACAAAATGCTTTTGAGCGTAAATTGTCAATAACTCGGTCGAACGGCTGAAAGATGAATCAAAATCCGAACAAACATTTGACGTTTACCATCAACGGCGAAAAGCTGGTTTTCGGCGGTTTGTCGCCGACTATGACCTTGCTTGAATTTTTGCGCGGAAGCGGGCGCGTCGGGACGAAAGAAGGCTGCGGCGACGGCGATTGCGGGGCTTGCACAGTCGCGATAATCGGCGAAAGCTCAAACGGAGTTCCCTGTTTTCAAGCCGTCAACAGTTGTTTGATTCCGCTCGGCGCGATTGCCGGACGTGAAATCGTCACGGTCGAAGGAATCGGAAACGGAAAACCGCATCCGGTTCAAACGGCAATGATCGAAACCGCCGGTTCGCAATGCGGTTATTGCACGCCGGGTTTTGTCATGAGTATGTTCGCGGCTTATTACGACGGCAAAATAACCGACGCGGCAATCGAAGGTAATCTTTGCCGCTGCACCGGATATTTGCCGATTCGCCGCGCGGCTGAGCGTTTGATCAAAATTGAAGACCAATTCAGCGAAAAATTGAACGTCACAAATTTGGAACTCGAATCGTTTGTTTATGAAACAAACCGGCAAAATTTTTATCGCCCGACAAGGCTTAAAGAAGTTTTGGATTTGCTCGAACAATTTCCCGAAGCTGTTTTGGTTGCGGGCGCAACCGATTTAGGCTTGGAGTTTAGCTGGCATACAAAAGAGTTTCCAATTTTGATTTCGACCGAAAATGTTGCCGAGCTAAAAACATTGATTCAAACCGAGGAATTTGTCGAAATCGGCGCGGCTGTCTCATTGAGTCGCATTGAAGAAAAACTAAAAGGCGTGTTTCTGGGTCTCGATGAAATGCTGCACTGGTTTGCCGCCAGACAAATTAAAAACCGCGCAACCGTCGGCGGAAACATAGGTACCGCTTCGCCGATTGGCGATTTGCCGCCCGTTTTGCTCTCGCTCGACGCCGAATTGAAATTGGCGAGCGCAAACGGCGAGCGCACAATTTTATTGGCTGATTTTTTCAAAGGCTACCGGGAAACCGATTTGCGAGCGGGCGAAATTATAGTTTCGGTTAAATTATCGAAATTAATTTCCGCAGATTCCGCGCGCCGCATTCAGCAATCTTACAAAGTCGGCAAACGCGGGACGGACGACATCAGCATCGTCGCGGCGGCGTTTGCGATTGATTTAAACCGGGAAAATCGAATCGTCAAAGCGCGCCTCGCTTACGGCGGCGTAGCGGCGATTCCGGCGCGCGCTCGTGTGGTTGAAGATTGGTTGATCGGCAAAACGTGGAATCTGGAAACAGTCCGCGATGCCAAAGAACAATTGAAAAATGCTTTCACGCCGTTGACTGACGTTCGCGGCAGCGCCGATTATCGTAAGCTGCTTACGGCAAATTTGTTTGAAAAATTCTTTGTCGAAATGGAGGCGATTCGATGAGCAAAGCCGGACAGCCAATATCGCACGAGAGCGCCGCGCACCACGTTTCGGGCAGAGCCGTTTACACCGACGACCAGAGGCAGCCAGCCGGAATGCTGTCGCTTTATCCGGTTTTAGCGCCGCACGCGAGAGCTAAAATTTTAGCGATTGATGTGAGCGCGGCGTTTGAAATTCCCGGAGTCGTGACAATTTTGACCGCCGGCGACATTCCCGGCGAAAACGACACCGGAACAATCATTCACGACGAACCGCTGATTCCAACCGCAGAAATTTCTTATTGGGGACAAGCCGTAGTTTGGGTTGTTGCCGAAACCGAAGACGCGGCGCGCGAAGCAGCAAAACGAGTCGTCGTCGAATACGAACCGCTCGCGCCGGTTTTGACGATTAAAGAATCAATTGAAAAAGACAGTTTTCTGACAATTCCGACAATAATGAAACGCGGCGAACCGGAAAACGCGCCGGCTGAATATTGGCTTGCGGGCGAAGTCGAGATGAACGGGCAGGATCATTTTTATCTCGAAACTCAAACTTCCTGGGCGCTTCCAGATTCCGAAGGCAATTATCAAGTTTATTCTTCGACGCAGCACCCGACCGAAACGCAAATCATTGTCGGGCGCGTGTTGGGAATTCCCGGCAATCGAATCAATGTCACGGTTTTGCGAATGGGCGGCGCTTTCGGCGGCAAAGAATCGCAGGCTAATCCTTATGCGGCGATTGTCGCGCTGGCGGCTCATAAAACCGGGCGTCCCGCGCGGGTTCGTCTCCGCCGTCACGAAGATATGATTTTGACCGGAAAACGACACGGCTTTTTGGCGCGTTATAAAGCCGGTTTTAACCGGAACGGAAAACTGATTTCACTTTTGTGCGAGCTTTTCGCCGACGGCGGCTGGAGTCTGGATTTGTCGCCGCCAGTTCTATCACGCGCGATGGTTCACCTTGATAACGCTTATTACATTCCGCACATCGAGGTTCTTGGGCGAATCGCCCGCACAAACAAGACTTCAAACACGGCTTTTCGCGGCTTCGGCGGACCGCAGGGAATGATTGTCATCGAAGACATCATTGACCGAATCGCCAGAACTTTGAATTTACCGCCTGAGGTTGTGCGCGAACGCAATTTTTATCACGGCGCGGGCGAGACAAACACGACGCCTTACGGACAGGAAATTTTCGACAACCGAATCGAGCGAGTTTGGAGCGAAGTTAAATCAAACGCGAATTTTTCCGAAAGGAAAATGGAAATCGTTGAATTTAACCGCAGCAATTTTCATAAAAAACGCGGGCTTGCGATTACGCCTGTAAAATTCGGCATTTCGTTTAACAAAACAGTTTACAACCAGGCAGGCGCGCTCTTGCTGATCTACACCGACGGCAGCATTTTATTAAATCACGGCGGCACTGAAATGGGACAAGGCTTGCATACGAAAATGCTGCAAGTTGCCGCGAGAACTCTCGGTGTTTCTCTTGAAAAAATCCGTATGTCGCCGACGGCTGTTGACAAAGTTCCGAACACTTCGGCGACGGCGGCTTCGAGCGGCTCGGATTTAAACGGGCAAGCCGTCAAAGACGCCTGCGAACAAATCAAAGCCAGACTTACGCCTGTCGCCGCAAAAATGCTCGACATCGGCGCTGCCGGAGATTTTGTTTTTGAAAACGATTGGATTTATTCGCGCGATTATCCATCAGATCGCGTTTCCTTTACAGATGCCGTGAAAGAAGCGTATCAGCAGCGCATCAGCCTGATGGCGACAGGTTATTACCGCACGCCGAATATTCATTGGGACGTAAAAACCAACACCGGCAGACCATTTTATTATTTCGCTTACGGCGCTGCTGTTTCCGAAGTCGAAGTTGACGGTTTTACCGGAACTTTCCGTTTGCGGCAGGTTGACATAGTTAACGATGTCGGCGAATCACTCAATCCTTTGATTGATCTGGGGCAAATCGAAGGCGGTTTTGTGCAGGGAATGGGCTGGCTGACAATGGAAGAGGTTGTTTGGGACGATGAAGGACGGCTGCGGACGTTTTCGCCCAGCACTTATAAAATTCCGACCGTTGGCGAGATTCCCGAAAAATTCAACGTCAGCCTGCTCGAACGCGCCCCGCAAAACGGCGTGATTTACGGAAGCAAAGCCGTCGGCGAACCGCCTTTGATGCTGGCGATTTCGGTACGTGAAGCAATTCGCGCGGCAATTGCCGCTTTCGGTGAGCGAGTCGAATATGTTCCGCTTTCTTTGCCCGCGACGCCCGAAGCGATTTTGATGTCGATTGAACGAATCAAAAACGAATCGCCGACGCCGAAACCGCCCGCGCCTGTTCGCGCGGATGAATTGGAAATGGTCACGCAAAACGATGGAATTCTTTCGCCGGTTGGCTGATATTTTGCGGCAAAAGGGAGCGGCGGTTTTGGCGACCGTTATCGAGTCGAAAGGCTCGACGCCGCGAGAAATCGGCGCGAAAATGATTGTTTGCGCTGGCGGCGATATTTTCGGGACAATCGGCGGCGGCGCGGGCGAAGCCAAAGTCATTGAAACCGCGAAAATAGTTTTACGAAACGGCGAAAAGCAAGCAATCGAAATTGATTTGACAACATTGCAAGCCGAAGGAATCTGCGGCGGCAGAATGCGGGTTTGGCTGGAAAAGTGGCAAGGCGCGGAATCGCTCCGGCTCGTAAATCAAATTCTGGCAAATCTCGAAAACGGGCAAAGCGCGATTCTGGCAACTCCTTTTAATCAACAAGTTTCGCCGTATTTATTGAGTGAAAATGAATTACCGCTAAAAAACGCTTTCGTCGAGCGTGTTGAGCCGCCGCCGGTTTTGTTAATTGTCGGAGCAGGTCACGTAGGAATTGAGCTTGCGAATATCGCCGCAAATATCGGATTTGAAATTGTCGTGCAGGACGAACGCCCCGAATGGGCGAAACCCGAAAATTATCCAAATGCAAAAGAAATCTTAAATGAGTCGGTTGAAACGGCAATACTCCGATTTGCCAATCAACCGAAGCTTTTTATCGCTTTGTTGACGCGCGGTTTTGATTATGATGTGCAGGCGTTGACTGCTATTTTGCACCTGAAGAAATCCTGCGCTTATCTCGGAATGATCGGCAGCGAACGCCGCGTGCGCGAAGTTTTTCGGGAGATGGAAAAAAGAGGGTTTTCTAAAAATGAATTAAACCGAATTCGCGCGCCGATTGGTTTAAAAATCGGCGCTTTGACTCCGGCGGAAATTGCCGTGAGCATCGCGGCGGAGTTGATTTCCGTTCGGCGCGAGATGAAAAACAGCTAACGATTGTAAATAACGCCGCCTGTTTTGCGATACAAATCAAATGCTTTGATTGCTGCATCGCGCAAAAAACCGCGTTTGACGCTGATACCTCTTGCTTCCAAATACTCGTAAGAGCTTTCGTAAACCGGACCTTCGTCAAAGCCGATTTGCGAGGCGTCGTCTTTGTTGGCGGCGCAAATCAGACGGCTGACGCCGCTCCAAAGCGTTGCTCCCAGACACATACAGCACGGCTCACACGAACTGAACAATTCATATTTTGTCGAATCAGCCGAATTGAGCGAAAACGTGCCGAGAATTGTTTGAGCCGACATAATCGCCGTTACTTCCGCGTGCAGAGTAGAGTTGTTTAATCTGACGACCTGGTTCATTCCGACTGACAACAACTTGCCTGATTCGACTTCAAAAATTGCCGCTCCGAAGGGACCGCCGGTGTTTTGCCTGACGTTTTCGAGCGATAAATTTATCGCCAGAGACATTTTATCCCCGTCCGATTTGTATTGTTTTTCCCATTCTACAAAGGTTTCCACCCAGGCGGGAAGCTCGATTTTGATTACCGGAATTTTCACTAAAATATTTTAATACATTCAAATTGAATTCATCTCAGAGGCTGTTTTGAAGCTCCATCGGGACCTGGCGCGGCTGGCTTTTCACTGAGCGCCTCAATAATCTTCGGCACCAGCTCTTCGCACCAGGCTCGTTCCAAATTCGTCATCAGGGCGACGGCAAATTTCTGTTTCGGAAGCAGATAAAGATAAGTCCGCGTTCCAGCCTGCGAGCCGTCGTTAAAGACGCGGAGCAACCCGTTCTGATCGTTGATCAAAAACCCTAAAGCATAGCCTTGCTCTTTTCCGTCCGGGGTTTTCGGTTTTGTCCACATTTGGGCGAGCGTCTCGGCTTTAACCAGCCGGTTAGTGTTAACGGCAATGGCAAATTTAGCTAAATCTTCGGCGGTTGAAACAAGCCCGCCGCCCGGAATCTTGATGCTCGTATCATGCAGCGGCGCGTTCTGAATCTCGCCCGACTGCGTTTTGCGGTAGCCGCGCGCTCGATTCGTGATGACCGCGTAAACATCGTCCGCTTGCGTGCGCGTCATTCCGGCGGGTTTGAAAATGTTTTCGCGGACGTAATCCAGATAGCTCGTTCCTGAAGCGCCTTCGATTGCGCAGCCGAGCAGCGTGTAACCGGGCGTCGAATACGAATATTTTGATCCGGGTTCGATGACCAGCGGGTCGTCTTTAAACGATGCGACCGCATCATTTATGCTATTAAAATGCCGCGTACTGAAAACTTCTTCCGGCTTGTTGTGGCGCACTCCGCTGTGATGAATCAGCAGTTGGCGGATGGTGATTGAAAACTGTTTGTCGGGCGAATCTTTCAGATTTTGTTTTTCCGGGTAAGCGGCGCAGTATTTATTGACGGGTGCATCCAAATCAATTTTTCCGCGCTCGACGAGCTGCATTACGGCTGTCGCAGTGATTGATTTGGCGATTGACGCCAGACGGTAAGCTGTATCGGCGCGCGTTGAAACATTATTTTCTATGTCCGAAAGTCCATAGCCTTTCGACCAGCGCAGTTGATCGTCCGTGACAATGGCGACAGACAGCGCGGGCGCTTTGTGCTTCGCCATCCAAGCCGTAATTTCGGCTTCGATTTTCTTTACTTTGTCTGCCGGAAGCTCTTTCGTATTTGCAGCAGCCTGCGATGTTTGGGCTGGCGGCTTCTGCCCCTTAATTTGTGCTGAATACAAATTTAAAAGGACGATGAAAAACAGAACGCCGATTAGCTTAGCTTTCATAACGAATAGGAGCATATCAAAAATTTGTTTCCCGCACCTAAAAGTCACGGCAGATTGCCGATGCCTGTTTTAGCGAGCAGTAATAAAAGCGGTTGAATGCCGCCTCAGGGACTTGATATTTTTAGTTTGAACCAAATGAAACAAGAAACTCGATTAACAGATAGGCTCAAAGGAAATCCGCCGATTTCGATCCCGGTTGATTTATCATTTGTCGAACGGCAGCTCAAAGCCAAACCGTTTCGACCGCACCCGCTTTTGAGAAACAATCACGCGCAAACGATTCTCGCTTATCTTTATCCGCGCCGCGCTAAATTAAATTCGGAATCCAAAAATGACGAAGAGCGTTTGTTTGAAGTTGCGCCGGGCGTCCGATTGCTCGCGCATTGTCGCTGGCAGGCGAGCGAGAAACGCCGAAAATCGCCGACTCTGATTCTCGTTCACGGTCTCGAAGGCTCAAGCAATTCGATTTATATGCTCGGCACTGCCGCCGCCGCATTTGCCAACGGATTTAATGTTTTGCGGCTCAACCTGCGAAGCTGCGGCGAGACCGAACATCTGACGAATACGCTTTATCACAGCGGAATGTCGGAAGATTTGCGCCGTATAATTGAAGAGCTAATTGAGAAAGATCGTCTGGAACAAATTTTTCTCGCCGGTTTTTCTTTGGGCGGAAATATGAGCTTGAAATTGGCGGGCGAATGGAGTGTAAATCCGCCGCCGGAGCTTCGCGGTGTAGCGGCGGTTTCGCCTCCGATTGATTTGGCTGCCTGCGCCGACGCAATCGGGTTTCGTTCAAACTGGATTTATAACCGCAGATTTCTCAATAATCTCGCAAAAAGAATGCGGCGCGTCCAAAAACTTTATCCCGAACGTTATCAAACCGAAGGAATCGAACAAATTCGCACCATCCGCGATTTCGACGCCCGGTTTACCGCTCGTCACGGCGGTTTCAAAGACGTTGACGATTATTACACGCGCTCCAGCTCTCTCAAATTAATTGAAAAAATCAGAGTTCCGACTTTGATCGTTCACGCGCAGGACGATCCGTTTGTTCCCTTCACCGCTTTCAATCAGATTTCGCACTCGGCAAACCCTTTTGTCATATTGCTTGCACCGGAAAACGGCGGGCACGTCGGTTTTGTAGCTGATTCAAAAAACGAAGGCAAAAATCGTTTTTGGGCGGAAAACCGGATAATCCAATTTTGCCGCTTGCTCTCGGAAAGCCATAATGTTTTGGGGCGTTAATTGATACTTTAGACGTATTTTTTTCAAAAAATAAAAGCAGCAGTTTTTTAACTGCTGCTTTTATTTTTATTCTTTCTGAACGTCTTAAAAAGATTTGCGAGATTGCTGCTCTCCCGAAAGCAGATTTAAATTCTCGACATCTTCGTTAAGGTTCAAAGTCCTCGGCTGGAAGTTATATCGTTTGGAAGCTACCGAGATAATTACGGTTTGCCCCGCCGTCAAATCCGCAACACGGTAATGACCGAAAGCGCTGGTGCGAACCCGATGAATTGTACCGTCCGCTTCGGTTAAAGTGACCGTCGCGCCACTTAAACCACGCCCGTTCGGGGCAATTACACGACCGCTGACCGAAACCGATGCCGGCGTAGTGATGCAGCAAATAACAGGTCGCGGACTCGATGCGAATGTTCCCGTTCCGGCGGCTGTAAAGCTGTCAAAAAACCCGCCCGGTCCGAGCGCAAGCTGAGGGATAATAGAAGAGAAGCTAAGCGCAAAATTTCTCTCGACAGTGTTGGCAAAACTGAGAAAATCAGAAGTAAAAACGACGTTTTGGAGTGGAGTCGAAGCAAAGAAACTCCCTGACTCGCCGCCTAAGTTACCGGAAAATACTGGAGCGCCCGTGGTAACCGTCGCGGTCAACAAGTTTCTCCGCGTATTGGCTCCGACCGGAGCCGGAGTGCAGCGCAAAATCTGGAGTATCACAGTGTCGAAGGGTTGCGTGTATCCGTTCGGAGGAGTTCCAGGCTGGGCTGGATCATTTGTATTTGCGTCTACAAAGATGTCTGCGCATTGATCACCTTGCAGCGATGGATCCAATCCGACAATGCCCAGGTACCGAAATGTGATACGCGTACCGTTCAAAGGCGTAGATAAAGTGGCACTCGCTCCGGCATTGTTGGTAAAGATAAACCCGTTGGTGCTGGTTTGTTGAGTGAATTGTGCAAAAGTTTGTGTTTGGGCTTGTGCTGTTTGTAGCAAGCCAAATGTTAGCAAACCAAAAATAGCTGCTAAATGCAGGAGAGATATTTTTCGTAGCTTTAGCTCGACATTTAAAATTTTCATTTCTAACTTTTCCTCGTCTTTCAAAATTTTACAAATAGACTGATACATTGTCGTATTTAGTCCATTAGGATAAATAACCCGAATTTGTCTGCCATTTTACTCCCTACTTTAGCCGATGTCTATATTTTCTTAAAAAAAACCGAATTATTGTGGTGAAATTTCAAGCAAGTTTTGATTGGAAATTTTTATTTTCGAACTCACCTCCCATTTACCGTTTCTTCAAAATTTTTTATTCCAAACGCTTGTTCCTAATTGTTTTAAATACAAATAGGAAAATGTGTTTCTTTTTCAAATGATAAGCCGGGATTATTGTAATTATAAAAAATTACCAAAGCCGAATCTTTTTCCTAATATTTTTCGCGTTAGTTAATAGAAGCGTTTTGTTAGAAAACGGAGCTTCGTTGGGACGAATAATGTGCGGCAGCCAAATTGAGCTGCAATAAAACGTCTCGACAACGGAATAACGAAGTATTTTGGAGAATTTAAATTATGAAGCGCAATTATTTTAATGTTTGTTTTCTTTCGCACCTTTCCACAGCAGCACGCACCGCCGCTTCAGTGGCAATCACGATGTTTCTGCTCGGAGTTTCAGCAGTTTATGCGGATACGGTTTTTACCGCAGCTTTAAACGGCAATCAAGCGGTTCCGGCAACTAATTCGGCTGCATCTGGAGTTGGCAGCATCATTCTGAATGATGCTGAAAATCAAGTTACTGCGACATTAAACTTAAACGGCTTTCAAAACACGCAAATTAGCGCGGAAATTCACGGTCCCGCGCCGCGAGGCGCAACCGCTGATCAGTTTTTTAGCTTTCCGAGCGGCGCTTCAACTCTGTCTTTCAGCGTCACAAGTTCTCAGGCAGCCGATTTAAAAGCCGGTTTATGGTATTTCAACGTCACGACAACGGCATTTCCGAACGGCGAGATCAGAGGTCAAATCGAGCCGCTCTGTGCTCCGCCCCCGGCGGATATGGCGGCTTGGTATCGCGCCGAAAATAATGCAACCGATTCGATAAGCGGAAATAACCCCGGCGGAACGATTGCCGTCTCCTACCAGGCTGGCAAAGTCGGACAAGCATTTGCCTTCAACGGAACCGGTCAATACGCCAATCTCGGCAATTTTTTCGGTTATAGAACCTTCACTATTTCGATGTGGGTCAAACCCGGCGCAACGCAAACGGCTTTCGCAAACCTCGTTGACAATAATCGGACGAGCACGGCAAATTGGGGCATCGAGCAAAACGATACTGCGACAAACAATTATTTTTATCGCGATAACGGCGCAGCCGTTCCGTTTATTCTCGAATCAAACGTTTGGCAGCATTTAACCGTTGTTCGCAAAGAAAACGAAGTCCGGATTTACCGCAATGGCATTTTGCTGAGTTCTTCGCCCTCCACCGCGCCAATCAATTACGACGAGGCGCGAACCCTGATGCTGGGACGTTTCTTTAACCGCTTTAATCAAGGGTCATATCGCCTTTGGAAGGGGCAGATCGACGAATTTTCGGTTTTTAACCGCGGGTTGAACGACGCGGAAATTCGCAATCTTTATTATTCGGGCAATGCAGGCGTGTGCACCGATTCAAAACCGCTTACGGAGCGCGTCAACGGCAAAATTGTTTTTTCACGCAGAGTTGGTTCGGTTGATCAAATTTATACCGTCAATAACGACGGCAGCGATTTGAGAAAAATTTCGCCCCATCCGAATTATAACGATCAATACCCCGTTTTCTCGCCCGACGGCAGCAAAATCCTCTTTACGCATAACTCAAATATCTATCGGATGGACGCCGATGGTTCAAATCTGGTTGACTTGTTTCCAAGCTCCATGAGCAATGAATTTGTTCCACTATGGTCGCCGGACGGCAGAAAAATTTCATTTACGCTCGGAACAAATTCTCAAACAGAGATTTACGTAATGAACGCCGACGGTACGAATCCGACGCGACTAACGAACAACTCCGTTTCTGATTTTGTCTGGGGATGGTCGCCCGATGGGAGTAAACTTGCCTTCAACAGCAGGCGCGACGGCAATGACGATATTTATGTGATGAATGCCGACGGCAGCAATCCAGTTCGTTTAACAACCAATACTGCTCAGGATTTCTCGGCGTCCTGGTCGCCCGACGGCAATCGGATTGTTTTTTTCAGCAATCGCAGCGGTCTTGATATTTATGTGATGAACGCCGACGGAACGAACCCAATTAACTTAACTAACACACCGTCAATTATCGAAACTTATCCGAATTGGTCGCCCGACGGCACGAAAATAGTTTTTACGCGCGAACAAAACAACAGTCGCCAAATCTGGACGATGAATGCGAACGGCAGCGCGCAAACCGGCTTGTTGACCGAGGGATTAAATAGTCACCCATCTTGGACTTGGGGCTTGAAAACTCAAAACACGACGGTTTCACTTGCCAATGGCATTAATGTCACGTTCACCAACGTCAATGCACCGGGCAGAACCGTCGCCGCACCATTACAGACAAAGCAAATGCCTAAGTTGCCCAACGGATACGCGCCCGGTTCTCCGATCTATGACATTCGTACATCGGTATCTTACACGAACCTTGTTACCGTTTCATTCAATATCGCTTCAGTCACTAATGAATCTATTTGCAGCAATATGCAATTGATGCAATTTACCGAAGGTGAATGGAGAGAGAACAACAATGCGGCTCCGATTTTCAATAACGGCGTATGCACCGTTTCGCAAAACGTTTTGTCGCTTTCTCCGTTTATGGTTGCTCATATAAACCCGGCTCCGCAGACGGCAATGCTGTCAGGGAAAATCACCTATGGCACAACGCCTGCGGGACAAAACGCCAAATTTGTCTCAAACGTTTCGCTAACAACAACGGGTGCTTCTTTTGCAGTTTCCAATACCGGCTCCGACGGCTCTTACAAGCTGGAGAATTTACTTGAGCGCGGACAATACGCAGTCACTCCGTCAAAGAGCGGAGACGCAAACGGAATTTCAACGTTTGACGCGACATTGGTTCTGCGTCATATCGCTGCCGGCGGCGCGGGAACTTTAACTCCGAATCAACTCATCGCCGCCGATGCAAATAACAACGGCACGATTACATCTTTTGACGCTACGCAAATCCTGCGATATGTAGCTGCCGGCGGACAAACCGGCGCGACAGGAATTATCGGCAGTTGGAAATTCACGCCGCCCGTACGCAACTACAATTCAATATCTGGGTCGGTCGAAAATCAAAACTACGAAGCAATTCTAATCGGCGAAGTAAACGGCAACTGGATGCCGCCGCAACCCAATTCTTTCGCTAACGCTTATGAGGAAACAATTGCCGTCGAAGCGGAAGATTCATCGTTTGTTGAAGGAATGGGCGCAATAAATAGAAAATCAGCAACTAAAGGCGCTCAATTGCTGGTGGATACAAAAGCAAGCCGGATCGAGAAAGGCAGTTTGATAATTCCGGTTTTATTAACAAACAACAGCGAATCAATTTCGGGTTTTTCAGTTGATGTGATATTTGATTCCAATATCTTAGAATTGGATTCGATTCAGCCGATTGAGACAACCGATACATTAACGGCAAACAACTTTTCCGTTGTTTCGGATACGACAAAACCGGGCAGAATCGGTATTGCCGCTTCCAGCGGGGCTGATTTGATTACAGCAAACGGCACGTTGATAAAATTGCGCTTTAAGGTTAAGGACACGGCAAAAATGGCTTTAAACCAAAAAGCGTTAACTCTATCCCGGATACTGCTTGAAAATAATTAGCCGAAAACCGCGGAGACATCAGCCTTTGAATATAATTCGCAGTCTAATGTCTCCGCGGTTTCCCTTTCCTTCGCAAAAGAATTTTAAAAATACGTGTATTTTCGTCATTAAATACAAGTTTCGAGCAGCATTAATGCGTTGAATAGCGTCCGGCAAAATTTTCTGAATTTTTCTGGAACTTTTAATTTAGCTGCGCGTGTAAACCGCTAGTTATTTCATATAGTGATCCTTTTTAGCGAGCTTTTAGCGTAAGTTCGCGACCTCTTTGAAAAACTTTCTGTTTTTTTTATTCCCTAAAAACAGAAGCTCAAAGACTTTTTTTCGTCTCAATAGAAAATCGGACATTGACCGCGCGGTCAATGTCCGATTTTCATTTATCCAACAAAATACAAAACGGTTTTAAGGCAAATTAGGACGGCGTTTGTGCCAATCCGTCGTTTGCTGTAGCTTGTTTGCAACTTCAAACAGCAAATCTTCATTCCAGGCGGCGGCGACAAATTGGATTCCAGTCGGCAGATTGTTTTGACCGAAACCGTTCGGAATCGAAATAGCCGGAACGCCGACCAAATTGCTCGCGCCGATTGGCGAAGCGCCGCCGATGCCCGGATACGCTTTGTCAAAAGTTCGATCAATCGGATAAGCGACTGTACCGCGCGAAGGCGCTGCGAGCAAGTCAATTTCCTCAAACATTTTCGCCCATGCGCGGCGCATCGGCGCGCGCAGCCGCATTGCGTGCAGATAATCAACCGCCGTGACGAGCGAAGCCGAAAAACCGCCGATTTGTCCCGAAGGTGAAGCCAGTTTTTTAACTTCGCCCGATTCAATCAAATCTCGAAACGCGCTCGCTCCTTCTGCGTCAACAATTGTTCCGACCGCCGGACCATAAGGGAAATCCGGCAGTTTAACTTCCATTCGAACATCGGCATTTTTTTTCAGAAGCTCGATTGAGCGCAAAAAATTGTCCCGCACTTCCGGCTGCACCTTCTCGAAAGAATCTTTCAGCACGCCGATTCGGATACGCGCTTTATTATCTTTTGCCGCCGTTTTTTTCGGTCTTTCTTTTGAGCTTGCGTCAAGCAAGTCGTGTCCCGCAATTGCTTCAAAAACAATCCGGCAATCTTCCGCAGAGCGGCACATCGGACCGAGCTTGTCGAGCGTCCACGAAAGAGCCATCGCGCCGTGCCGAGAAACAGCGCCGTAAGTCGGGCGCAAACCGGAAACGCCGCAAAACGCCGCCGGAGTGATAATTGAACCGGAAGTTTCCGAGCCGATTGAAAAAGCCGCGAGAGCTGCGGCGGTAGCAGCGCCCGGTCCGGAAGACGAGCCGCCGCTCCAAAAAGCAGTGTTCCAGGGCGTTTTGCAAGCGCCCGTCCAGGAAGCGTGAGCTTCGCTGTAGCCCATACCGCCCGCAAGCTCGATCATCGCCAGCTTCGCAATCAAAATCGCGCCCGCGTCGCGCAGACGTTTGACGACGGTCGCATCGAAATCGAACTGCTGATTGCGATAAGGCTCCGCGCCCCACGTCGTTTTAGCATTTTTAGTGGCTAGCAAATCTTTTGCGCCGTAAGGAATTCCGTGTAGCGCGCCGCGATAGCGTCCCTTTTGAATTTCCGCTTCTGCTTGTCTGGCTTCCGTCAAAGCAGATTCGCGCATAACCTGTGCTACAGCGCCGAGCGTCGCCCCGTATTTTTCAAGCCGTGCCAGATAGCTTTCGGTTAATTCGACCGGCGAGATTTTTCGGTTTTTAATCAGGCGCGAAAGCTCTGAAATTGAAGAAAACAAAACGTCGTCAGAAAGCATAAATTTTGAAATAGTAAATAAACTTGAGCAATTCAGGCGGCAAACACAAAATCCGGCTCGTCCGCATTTTGCAGTTTGGCGGCGCTCAGACGTTCAGCCGTGCGAACATTTCCCACCATATCTTCTTTAACTTTTACAAGCTGTTCGGGCGTCAACATCTTACCGAAACGAGCCTCGGCAACTGCTCCGAACGCAACTGCAATCGGCGAAGGAATTGGCGCGGGCGTCGGCGATGTTTGCGGATTCGGCGGCGCAGCAGGTTCTTTCGGCGGCGTTGGAGTCGGCGTTTGCGCCGATATTGCAACGAGCGGCGCGGCTGCCGCAATTCCGATTGCCGCCGCTTTGGCAAACTGTCGGCGCGAAAGATTTTCGATTGAAGACGCTTTTTTAGAATTATCCATAATTTGAATTATGCAAATGAAAAATCCGGCTTGCATTATAAGCAAACCGCGATTCTGCGGGCAATACAGATTTACTCCTGCGCCTCTTTTTCGCCGTGATGTTTGGCTTCGGGCATTCCGGCTTTCGCCGCCGCATTCTCAATCTCGGCGTTGATTTTGCCGCCCAGGAGAATTGCCGTGCCGGTCAGATAAAACCACAATGACAAGACGACGACCGCGCCGAGCGAGCCGTAAGTCAAACTGTACGAATCGAAATGGCGCAGGTAAACGCGAAACAAAAGCGAGACGAGCAGCCACAACAGCACTCCGGCGATTGAGCCGGGCGTGATCCAATACCATTTCTGGTCGTAAACATTCGGGGCGAAATAATAAATCAAAGCAAACGACAATAAAACGAAGGCAAGCGCAATCGGGACTTGCAGAACGCTCCAAACAGTTATGAAACTACTGCCCTGATTAAAATAATTGGCTATTGCTTCGCCGATTTCGCCGCCGTACAGCATCAGCATCAAAGGGGAAACGATCAGCACGATAAGCGCCACTGTTAAACCGATTGAAGATAGCCGCGTTCGCCAATACGGGCGCGATTCTTTGACGCCGTACATCGCGTTGAGCGATTCGCCGAGAGCCGCAACGCCCGACGAAGCGACCCACAACGCGGTAATGAGTCCGAACGAGAGCTTGCTGCCGTCCGCCTCGCGCGCTACTTCGTCAATCGTCGCGTAAACGAGCGCCGAAGCCGAGGGCGGCGCGATTCTGCTCAGTTGCGCGAACAAACTGGTTCGCATTTCGTTTCCCGAATTGGTCAGAAAACCGAGTATCGTAATCAGGAAAAGCAATAAAGGAAAGAGCGCGAGCAAAAAATAAAAAGAAAGCGCCGCCGCATGAGTCAGCAAGCTACCGGCGTAAAACTCTTCCCACACGCGCCGCCCCAGCACGCGCAGAGACATACCGCCGAGCTTCCAAACGGATGCGGGCGCTGTCGGCGAAATCGGATTCTGCTCTTCAACTGCTTTCATAATGACTTTGTTTCAAAACAATTGCCGTGCGTTGATTATCCAAAAACAGAATTAGTTTTAGCAAGGCAAAGCATCACAGAGCTTTCGTTTTATAAAACGAACACTTGTTTATTTCTTATTCCGCAGCAAGCTGTGACGAATTTTAAAATTTTGGGTGATGTTTCACAATTTATGCTCCGAAATCTCTGCGTCTCTCTGTGACTTCTTTGTGTTCTCTGTGGTGAGTTTTTCTCAAGCGAAATTTCACCACAGAGTTTACAAAGAAGTCACAGAGAAAACACAGAGCATAAAATTTGAGACAACACCAAATTAATAAGCTAAAAAAATCAATCAAATTGATTCAAATTCAAGGCAAACTGATGAGAGTGCTATTTTATTCATTGCAATCCGATTCCCAACAACCGCTAAGCCCCTCTATGACAGCACTTATCTTTATGGAATCATAATTGCTAACATTAACGGCGAACATCGGAATGTTCCGATTGATTAAAAGTTATCAAGCTCAGGCAAAAACAATTAGAAAAGAGGACAAACAAGATGCAAGCTGCAACCGCTACCAACAATATCAATGCAATCCCTTTGAAGATTGAATATTTTTTTGAGAATACGGAAAGAAAACAAGAACCCGGGCACGGCTTTTTTGAATTCCCGGATTTTAGCGAGCGAAAAGCTCATCTGTTGCGGGAGATTGATGATTACGGGCAGGAAAAGATGCGGCAGTTTATGGATTCGGCTTCGGATTTACATCGTAACAGCGAGCCTCTGATGCTTGAGCTTGAGCAAATGCGCCGACGTTTCGGTTACGAACACGCAAATATGCTCGAAAAAATCTTTATTAATCAGGTTTTATGTTCCTGGCTCAAACTGAAATTGTTTGAAATGCAGGAAACACACGGCGGCAATAAATCAACTGATTTATCATTCGGTTTGCAATTAAGGCAAGCTCAGGCTCAATTTACCGGCGCTTATGACGCGCTGTTAAAAGTGAAAAAGCTGCTGCCGGAATTTGAATGTATTTAAAAACTTGAAAACTAAACAATAAAAAAGGCGAGATTAATGAATCTCGCCTTTTTTATTGATTGTTAAGTGATTAGCGTATTCTGGTGCGGCTAATCATACGGCTGGTTGTTCTCCCGTTCGGACGCTGGGTAACTTGATAAGTAACTCGAAACACTCTGTTGCCTCGACGTTCGAGACGAGTCGTGGTGTAAGTTCGCACCACCCGTCCGCGATTGTTGCGACGATACTGAACAATTTGCGGCGCATTTGCGACCGAAGCCGCTACGCCGACGCTTTTGTTTTCCGCAGCCTGAGCTAAGGAAACGCCGAAAGTAAATATCGAAGCCAGAAGTACCGGCAAAATTAAAACCTTTTTCATCATTTTTCTCCCTTTCGATTTTTCACGATTTCGAGGAGAGTCGTCGTGATTACATTTACCTAGACAACACAAAAACCGAAAAGGTTACCGTTCTGAAAAATACAAAAGGCGAGGTTTTTACGCCTCGCCTTTTAAGTTTGTGTTTTTCAAACGCTTTAGCTTTGCATTGAAGCCAGAAATTCGGCGTTCGATTTTGTTTTGCTAAGGCGTTCAAGAACGACTTCCATCTGCTCGACCGGCGACAGCGGATTCAACACGCGGCGCATCACCCAAACACGATTGAGGTCTTCTTTGTTGATGAGCAATTCTTCTTTGCGTGTTCCCGAACGCTGCAAATCAATCGCCGGGAAGAGACGTTTATCGGACAACCGGCGGTCGAGATGAATTTCCGAGTTGCCGGTTCCTTTGAATTCTTCAAAGATAACGTCGTCCATTCTCGAACCCGTATCAATCAACGCCGTTGCGATAATTGTTAGAGAACCGCCTTCTTCGATATTGCGCGCCGCACCGAAAAAGCGTTTCGGGCGCTGCAAAGCGTTTGAATCAATACCGCCCGACAGGATTTTGCCCGACGGCGGAACGACCGCGTTATGCGCGCGCGCGAGACGAGTGATTGAATCGAGCAAAATGACGACATCGCGTTTTTGTTCGACGAGTCGTTTCGCTTTTTCAATCACCATATCGGCGACTTGAACGTGGCGCGTCGGCGGTTCGTCAAAGGTCGAAGAAATAACCTCGCCGTTAACCGAGCGCGACATATCGGTAACTTCCTCAGGTCGCTCATCAATCAAAAGCACAATCAGCGTCACTTCCGGGTGATTGGTCGTGATCGAGTTGGCAATGGTTTGCAGCAGCATCGTTTTACCGGTGCGCGGCGGAGCGACGATCAAAGCGCGCTGTCCTTTTCCAATCGGCGTGACGAGATCAATGACGCGAGACGAAATTTGCTCAGTCCCGATCTCCATTTTGAGCATCTCGTCCGGGTAAAGCGGCGTTAGATTGTCAAAAAAGATTTTTTCGCGGGCTGATTCCGGCGCTTCAAAGTTAATCGCTTCGACTTTGATCAAAGCGAAATAACGCTCGCCTTCTTTCGGCGGGCGAATCTGTCCCGAAATCGTGTCGCCGGTTCTTAAATCGAATTTACGAATCTGTGAAGGCGAAACGTAAATGTCATCCGGTCCCGGCAGATAGTTGTATTCCGGCGCGCGCAAAAAACCGAAACCGTCCGGCAAGGTTTCCAGCACGCCTTCGGAAAAGATCAAACCGCTTTTTTCGGTTTGCGCCGCGAGAACTTTAAAAATCAGTTCCTGCTTGCGCATTCCCGTCGCGCCTGCGATGCCGAAATCTTTGGCGATGCCTGTCAAAGAAGAAATTGACATTTCTTTGAGCGCCGCCAGATTGAGCATATTGCCCGCGCCGTTGCCCTCCGCCGGTCTTACATAACCGTTGTCGGTTTTGACCGGCGCTTCAGCAGGTGCAGCCTCGGCGTTTTCCGTTTTATCGGCAACGGGCGCAGTTATCTCTTCGGCGGCAGCAACGCCGTTTGTTTCGGCTTTCGCTGCGCCGTTTGTTTCGGCTATTGGTTCTTCAACCTGTGACGGTTGGTTCTCCGTCGGCTCAACGGCAGCCACAGCGCCGTTTTCGCTTTCGGTTTTTTTGGATTTAGAAGAAACTCTTCGTATAGTTCTGGTTGCCATTTTATCTATTATTTCAATGACTCGAAGGGAAGCGGCGAAAAACGTACGACTTCCGCTTTGGTGTCAAAAAGACGAAACCGCTTCGTCTTAAAATGTTACATTCGTTTCAATATTGCCCGTCAGATGTGTTGGATAATGGTTCTAAAGCAATTATCTTGCCACAAACAAATTGCTCGCAGATTTTTTACTTTTAACAATAAACTTACTCGCCAACGCTCTCAAATTAGCCTGTAAACTGATTTAAAGAAGGAACTGCGGAACAATCAACAGGGGTGTTTGAATTTCTAAACGCTTTTTCTCAAAGTGTTCTCTAGTTCAAACATTTCGAGTCTTGGTTTTTAAATTATGCCTGAAAATATCTCCGAAAGCAACGCCGTTTGCATTAATTTTTTGTTGCTTCGTCAATCGCCCGCCAAACTTCTTCACGTCCCCGACCGGTGACAGCCGAGTAGGAAACGGTTGAAACTCCCGGTAAAATACTGCCGATTTTTTCAATGCTTTTCCGTAATTCGTTAGAAGACAGCTTATCAGACTTGGTTGCCACTATTAACTGGGTTTTGCCGTAATGCCGCAGCCATTCAAAAAGCTGCCGGTCCTGCTCCGTCGGTTCGTGGCGTGAATCAATAAGCTGAATACATAACACGAGCTGCTCACGTTTTGCAAGGTAATCTTCAGCCATTTTCCCCCAACTGCTGCGCACGGCTTTGGAAACTCTGGCGTAACCGTAGCCGGGAAGGTCAACAAAATAAAATCGTTTGTTGATTAAGAAGTAATTAAGAGACTGAGTTCTGCCGGGCGTGTTTGAAGTACGAGCCAAGCCTTTGCGCTGCAAAAGTGAATTTAGCAAGCTCGATTTTCCGACGTTCGAGCGCCCGAGAAATGCGACTTCCGGCAATCCGTCCGTCGTCCAGTGTTCTTCGGCAAACGCGCTTTTAACAAACTCGGCGCTCGTAATTTTCATAAGGATAGAGGATGAATGATGAAAGATGAATTTTCAAGCGCAAAGATAATATTGACTCAAATTCAGATAAATATTTTCTTAGTTTTCATCCTTCATCATTTCGCCTTTACCCTTACTGTGCAGCTTTCGCCATATCTTCGCGCGCCTGCATCCATCGTTTCATCATTTCGCGCCGCGCAGCCAGAGTTTCTTTTGCATTGGGCATTCGCATCACGAGCGTTTCCAGACTTTTTAATCCGTTCGGGTTGCCCGTCATCTCTCTCAACTCCTGTAAAAACGGCTCGATTTTTGAAAAAATGATAATATGCTCGCCTGCCGCGTCGCTAAACATCTTTTCTTCAATAGCGCCGTTTATGACAAACGAAGCCGCCATATCCCAATAAGTCGTGACCATTCGGTAATACGCGCTCGTTTTCGGATTGATCATCGCTTGAACTATATCTTGCGCGGATTCGGGGAAAAATCCAACCATCCAGTTTCTGGCTTCGCGCATTACGGATTCGCGCCGCATTTCGTACAGTTTTAAAATCAAATCAGCCGATTCCCATTCTTTGCTCATCTTAGTTCTCCTTGTATTCTGATAAAAAAGGCACGGCATTTTAAAATGCCGTGCCAAGTTTGTACTTGTTTTCGAGGGAAAAAGCAATTACTTGAAATGAGTCGTAATTTCGTTGTTTGAATTTGACGACCAGATTTGCGGCGTGTCAATCGCAGCTTCCAGCGGACACTCTTTTTCGAGCGCCAGAATCAGGACTTCATCAATCGTTTCGACAAAATGAACGGTCAAATCCTTGCGGACTTCTTCCGGCACTTCGCAGAAATCCTTTTCGTTGTCTTTGGGCAGCAGAATCGTTTTGACGCCGCAGCGATGCGCCGCCAGCAGTTTTTCTTTGACGCCGCCAATCGGCAAAACACGCCCACGCAGAGTGATTTCGCCGGTCATCGCCACATCGCAGCGCGCCGGGGTTCGGGATAAAGCCGATACCATTGCCACAGCCATTGTGATTCCGGCGCTCGGTCCATCTTTCGGAATCGCGCCTTCGGGAACGTGAATGTGCAAATCGTATTTGCGCGTGAAATCCGGGTCAATACCGATTTTTTCGCCGCGCGTGCGGATGCATGTCATAGCAGCGTGCGCCGATTCCTGCATAACTTCGCCCAATTTTCCGGTCAAACGAACACCGCCGCGACCTTTGACGAGAGTGGCTTCGATTTGCAGAACGTCACCGCCGACTTCAGTCCAAGCCAATCCGTTGACCAAACCGATTTCGCTGATCGTTCCCACATCCTGCGAGCGAAAACGAATCGCGCCAAGCAATTCGCGCGTTTTAGCTGCCGTTATCACTTCTTTGAAAACGCCGCTCTCGGCTTTGACGGCGACGAATTTGCGTGCGATTTTTCTCAAAACCGAACCGATCTCGCGTTCGAGATTGCGAACGCCCGCTTCGCGCGTGTAAGAACGAATGATTTCAAAAATTCCGTCGTCGGCAAACTCAAACTGTTCTTCGGTCAAACCGTTCGATTCGGCTTGTTTTGAAACAAGATGCCGTTTAGCGATTTCGACCTTTTCGCGTTCGGTGTAACCGCTCAAGCGGATAATTTCCAGACGGTCTTGCAGGGCGGGCGGAATTGTGTGCAAGACATTTGCAGTGGCAATAAAGAAAACTTTTGAAAGGTCGTATTCAACGTCGAGATAATGATCTCGGAAAGTCGAGTTTTGCTCCGGGTCTAAAACTTCCAAAAGCGCTGCGGAAGGATCGCCGCGAAAATCTCTGCCCAATTTATCAACTTCGTCGAGCAGAATCACCGGATTCGTAGTTCCGGCTTTTTTCATCATCTGCACGATTTGTCCGGGCATCGAGCCGATATAAGTGCGTCGGTGTCCGCGAATTTCGGATTCGTCGTGGACGCCGCCCAAAGCGAGACGAACGAATTTTCTGCCCGTCGCTTTCGCGATTGATTTCCCCAAAGATGTTTTTCCAACTCCCGGCGGTCCGACAAAACACAGAATCGAGCCTTTTGGATTTTTGACGAGCTGGCGAACGGCTAGAAATTCCAAAATGCGGTCTTTGATTTTTTCAAGCGCGTAATGGTCGTCGTTCAAAACTTTTTCCGCAGTACAAATATCTTCGATTTCTTCGGTTTTCTGCTGCCACGGAACGCTTAACAGCCAGTCAATATAAGTGCGCGAAACCGTAGTTTCCGCAGACATCGGCGGCATTGCTTCGAGACGCTGCAATTCCTGTAGAGCCTTTTCCGCAGCTTCCTCGCTCATTCCGGCTTCTTCGATTTTTTGCCGGAGTTCTTCAAGCTCCGCTTTTTCGTCTTTGCGCCCAAGCTCTTTTTGGATCGCGCGCATCTGCTCGTTCAAATAATACTCGCGCTGCGATTTTTCCATCTGCCGTTTGACGCGCGAATGAATTGTGCGGTCGAGCTGGCGTTTTTCGATTTCGACTTCGAGCAGCTTAATAATTTTTTGCAAACGGTCTTGAGTTGAAAGGGTTTCCAAAAGCTCTTGTTTTTCTTCGACCGAGATACGAAGCTGCGAAGCGAGCGCGTCGGCGAGATGCGAAGCGTTGGTCGTATTGATGGCAACCTGAATCGCGTCAACCGGCGCTTCCGAAGAAACGCGAACGAGCTGTTCAATTAAGGTATGAACGCGCTGCAATAAGCTGTCGAGCCGGAATCCTGTTTCAGCATGCGCCGGAATGCGGCGAACGGTCGAGAAAAATGTGCCGTCGTGTTGTTCAGAACGCACGCGGCGAGCGCGTTCGCGTCCCTCGACGACGACTTTGATTTGCCCGTTGTCCTGCCGCTGCGCCTGCAAAATGCGTCCCAGCGTGCCGACTTCAAAAATATCGTCTTCGGTCGGTTCGTCAACGGTCGCGTCGTGCTGCGTCGCCAGAAAAATAATCCGGTCGCCTGCGAGCGCGTGTTCGAGCGCGCGGACGGAACTCGGTCTGCCGATTTTGAACGCCACTTTGGTAAACGGAAAGATGACGACATCGCGTATCGGCACCATCGGATAGCTGACAACATCAGCCGGAAGCTGGTCTGAAAACTCTTCCATACTTCAAAAAATTACTTATTTCTCAAACTTTCTGCTCAGGACGAGCTTGTCTTGTAGGAGGTCAGTTTTGCTCTACGAAAATTTATCTTAAAACAAGTGCGGGCAATTTTGCTAGTCCAAACGCAACTTTTTTTATGAATAAAAATGGCGAAGATTCTTTTCTATTCTTAGAAATCTTCGCCAAAGGAAAAAGTGTAGATTATTTTTAGTTGTTAAGCGGCTGCGTCGTCAACGCTTAAGAGCGGTTCGGCTTCGGTTACGACCCGGCGGCGCTCAACCATTTCTTTGGTGATAATCAACTCTTTTGCGCCGCGCCGGTTTGACGGCAGCAGATACATCGGTTCGAGCAGCAGCTCTTCCATAATCATCATCAACCCGCGCGCGCCGACTTTTCTCTCGACTGCTTGGCGCGCAATTCCGCGAATCGCGTCGTCCGAAAATTTCAGCTTGACGTTATCAAACTCGAATTTACGCTGATATTGTTTGATGAGCGCGTTTTTCGGCTCGGTCAAAATCTGTATCAGCGCCGCTTCGTCCAATTCGTGCAAAACGCCGGTGACGGGAAGCCTGCCGACAAATTCGGGAATCAAGCCGTATTTGACCAAATCTTCCGGCTGGACGCTTTCAAACGCTTCGGCTTGACGACGCGAATTTAATTTTATGTCGGCGTGGAAACCGAGCGATTTGGCGCGTTGACGCCTTTCGACGACTTTTTCCAGACCGACGAAAGCGCCGCCGCACAAAAATAAAATATTGGTCGTGTCAACCGGGAAAAATTCCTGATGCGGATGTTTGCGCCCGCCCTGCGGAGGAACGTTGGCGACCGTTCCTTCCAAGATTTTTAACAGCGCCTGCTGGACGCCTTCACCCGATACGTCACGCGTAATCGAAGGATTGTCGTCCTTGCGGCAGATTTTATCAATTTCGTCAATAAAGATGATTCCCTGCTGCGCGCGTTCGACATCGCCGCCCGCCGCTTGCAGCAGTTTTAAAATAACGTTCTCGACATCTTCGCCGACATAACCGGCTTCGGTCAGTGTCGTTGCGTCAACGATGCAGAACGGGACGTTTAAAACTTTTGCCAGCGTTTGCGCGAGCAGAGTTTTGCCCGTTCCGGTCGGACCGATTAAAAGAATGTTCGATTTTTGAATCTCGACGCCGTTCGCATTGCCGCGCCGGGACATTTCGATTCGCTTGTAATGCTGATAAACGGCGACGGCGAGACGTTTTTTGGTTTCTTCCTGCCCGATCACGTATTCATCCAAAAACGCCTTGATTTCCGGCGGTTTCGGCAGCGGCGGACGAGAACCGACAGTCTCCTGCTGCTCGTCGTCGCTGATGATTTCATTGCAAATATCAATGCATTCATTGCAAATATAAACCGTGGGACCGGCAATGAGCTTTCTCACTTCGTTCTGCGACTTGCCGCAAAACGAACAACGCAATACTTCTTCGGAACGACGAACCATAATATTCAATTACGAATTACGAATTATGAATTACGAATTAAAGAGTGGAGGTTTAGAAGCAGCAGCGAATCGTAAATTACGAATTACGATTTGGAAAATAATATTCCGACATTCGTAATTCGTAATTCGTAATTCGTAAATTGCTACTCTCTGTGTTCGATAACTTCGTCAACCAAGCCATATTCTTTGGCTTGGCGGGCGGACATAATACGGTCGCGCTCAACGTCAAGCTCGACTTGTTCAAACGGCTGTCCGGTGTGGTGCGACAGAATACGCGAAGTCATTTCGCGCATTCGCAAAATTTCTTCCGCCATAATGCGAACGTCGGTTGCTTGACCTTGGACGCCGCCCGACGGCTGGTGAATTAAAATACGCGAGTTTGGCAAAGCAAACCGTTTGCCTTTTGCTCCCGCCGCCAGCAGCAAAGCGCCCATCGAAGCGCATTGCCCGACGCAGATTGTCGTTACGTCGTTTTTGATAAACTGCATTGTGTCGTAAATTGCCATTCCCGCCGTAATCGAGCCGCCCGGCGAGTTGATATAAATATTAATATCGCGTTCCGGGTCTTCCGCTTCGAGAAACAATAATTGCGCGACAATCAAATTCGCAATCATATCGTCAATCGGCGTGCCTAAAAAAATAATGCTGTCTTTTAAGAGACGCGAGTAAATATCGAACGCACGCTCGCCGCGCGAGGTTTGTTCGACTACCATTGGAACTAATGCCATAACTTCTCTTCCAGAAAAAGATTTTGGACAAACGCGGCAGCTTGGTGCCGCTTTGTCTGTGAGAGATTCTACAACGTCAGCCGAAAAACTCAAATCGCGGCGTTAAAGTTTTTCTTGAAGTTTTTATTTTTTAGTTTCCCGCAAGACGCGCAAAGAGCGAAAAGTGGAGCAAAAGGCAAGAAACAGGCGACGGGAAATTAGCTTTCTCCCGCCGCCTGTTTTTGTTTCCCGGCGCTTTTTTGCGCGCTTTTGCGTGAAACGTTATTTTTCTTCTGCTTTATTGACCAGATTGCCGACCGCGCTGAATTTAAACGCGGTAATCGGTTGAAAAACGAGCTTATTGTCAAGCGCGCCGTCTTTAACGGAAACGTTGTTTGCCGAAAGCGTCGTGCCGGTTGCGCGTTGAAACGTGGAAATAGCCTTGTTCAAATCTGTCTGCGCTTGCAGCTCGCGCCCGCGCGCGGCGAGCAATTCGGTTTGACGCTGCAAAACTAAATAAAAAGTCGTCGTTCCGGCGCGAAATTGTCGCTGTTCGCTTTCAAATTGTTTTTCCGCCGAATCGCGCGCCGCCGCCGCAGATTGCAGTCTGGCTTCCGCAGAGCGCAGTGACTGAACCGAGTTTCGCACGTCGGCTTGGATGATTTGCTCCTGCTGAAGCCGCTGATTGCGAATTTGACCGCCTTCCGCGAGCGTTCGCCCCAGATTTGCTTCCGCAGTGCGGTTTTTGAGGGGGAGCGAAATGACGACTCCGGCTCGATACGTCGGAAAATCCTGTCCGATTAAATTCCCCAAAGAATTGAAATAACCGCCGACCAAGTTTTCCGGCGGATTGGCATTCGGTCTCGCCGGATTTTTCGCACCGGCTAAACCGCTCGCGGTGTAAGTGCCGACGAGATCAATTTGCGGTTTCGTTTGATCCCGGAAATAACGCGCGTCAATTTCGTTGATTTCCGAACTGGTCGTCAGTTGCGCGATTTCAGGACGATTTTTGAGCGCATCGTCAACCGCCGCAGCGAGATCAACGCGCGGCGGGTCGAGATCAATTTCGGAAATCGGAGTTAGCGGGCGCGACCAGATTTCGGAGCTTCGCTCTTTCAGCATCAGCGTTTTTAAAGTGTTTTCGGCGCGTGTTACCTGTTCCTGCGCTGTGTAAACGTTCTGCTCGAAAGTTGTTACCTGAGTTGTCGCGGCAATAATCTCAATCGGCGCGAGCGCGCCTTTGGCAACGAGACGCTGATTGCTTTCAAGCTGCTGCCGCGCCTGTTTGACGGCATCAATCTGAACCTGCAAATTTCTCAGCGAAAACGTTAAATCCCAATACGCCTGCTGCACCTGCGCGATTACGTCAATCGCGCGCTGGCGAAATTGAGCATCGGTTAAACTCAGATTTTTCTTGGCAATGGCGATTTGGCGTCGGTTGTTGTCGAAACGCATGCCGCGCCAGAGCGGCTGTGTGTAGCCCAAAGTCAACGCGGTCGGATATTGCGGGTTAAGAGTGGCGTTTTGGTTGCTCGTCGTCAGCCGCGTGTTCGTAAAATCAGCCGCGTAAGAACCGCCCGCAAACGGCGTAAAGCCGCGCAAACCGAATGCGCCCGTAATGTCCGATTGCGTGACGGAACCGCTCGCGCCCGCGCCGCCGATAGTCGAAGCGCTCGGAGTTGTACGGCGTTCGTAATAGCTTTCCGAAGATAAAACCGGATCGTAAACGCCGCGCGCGCCGCGCAAATTAAACTCGGCGATTCTGACTTCGATTTGTGCCGAATCAATATCGTTGTTGTTTGTCAAAGCGAGCGAAATCGCTTCTTCAAGCGAAAGCGGCAATTGATTGGCGATGTCAACGCCGACTCTTTCAGCCGAGGGCAGCGGACGCGCCGGAGCTTCGAAATTCGGCGCAATCGGCGGGGGATCAGCGGGCAAATCAGTCGGCGCGATTCCCGACGAAACGCCGACATTGCTCGCCGGAGTTTGCGGCGCGCCGGAAACCGGAGGCTGTCCCGTCTGCGGCGCGGCATTCGGCTGCACGTTCGGCTGATTCGTCTGTGCCGGAATTTGCGTTTGCGGCTGCTGTTGCTGCGGAATCGTCGGCGGCTGTTGGCGAACTCCGGGCAGCGGCTCGGTGTTTGTCGGCTGCCGCTGATTCGGGTTTTGCGGCTGTGTCACAGGCGGCGTATTTGCCGGATTCGGCTGCGGCGGATTCGGCGGATTTTGCGCCGCAGCAATCACCGAAAGAAAACAGCACAGCGAAACGGTCGAAATTGTTTTTAATAAACTTCTTGTCAATTTATTCTCCTGAGGTCTGGTCTGCATAGCCTTCCTTATGAACACCGGGTTCGGTTTTTTTCTTTCGATTCCGGGTGAAAATGCCTGAAATACTGCTGGCAAAACGCTCGTAAACCGGGCGCACATTGTTGTTTTTGAAATTATCGTATCGGTTGCCCATTCGTCTCCAGATGGGCGATTCAATCGCGTCGTCAAAGAGCGAATAAAATACGGGAACCGCCAGCAGCGTCAGGAGCAAACAAAGCGATTGACCGCCGACGACGAGGATTCCGATTGAACGATTTGTCGCCGCGCCTGCGCCGCTTCCCAAAATCAGCGGAATCATACCGGCGACGAGCGCGATTGTCGTCATCAAAATCGGGCGCAAACGGTCGCGGTTGCCTTGTATAATCGCGTCATAACGGTCCATTCCTTTGGCGCGTAAACCGTTTGTATGATCAATTTGCAAAATCGCGTTCTTTTTGACGATTCCAAACAGCAGAAGGATTCCGAGCGCCGAAAAAATATTTAAAGTCTGTCCGGCAATAAGCGTCGAAAGCAGCGCAAACGGAACCGACAGCGGCAAAGTAATAAGAATCGTAATCGGGTGAATGAATGATTCAAACTGCGCCGCCAAAATCAAATACATAAAGACGAACGAGAGCAAAAACGCGAGCATAAAAGATTCGTAAGCGCGCTGTAGCTCTTTCGATTGTCCGGTCACACCGGTTCGATATTCGTGCGGCATATTGAGCGATGCGGCGTGCTGTTCAAGCTTGGCAAGAGCGTCGGCTTCCGAAGCGTTTGGCGGCAAGCTCGCTGAAATCGTGACC
>DASVQU010000161.1:0-9457 GCA_036388995.1 Pyrinomonadaceae bacterium
GTTGGAAACCATCGAGAAAGTGCGTTCAAGACCGAATCCCAATCTAAAGCTTCTCGGCGTCTTGGTTACTTTGCATGACAGAAGAACGACGCTTTCCAAAGAAGTGCAAAATCATATCCGTCGGGTTTTTGGCGGCAGCACCTTCGAGACTGTGATTACGAGAAGCGTCCGGCTCGAAGAATCACCGGCGCACAAAGAAACAATTTTCACATATGCGCCGAACTCGTCCGGGGCAATAGAATATTTACATCTATGCGAGGAGGTCTTTGCTCGTGTCTAAAAAAGGGTTGCCATTGGGATTGAAAATGCGTCACGACTCGCATTACGTGGACGAGTTAACAAAATCTCATCAATTTATCGGACGCATTATTCAGATTGCGAAAATTGAGCCGAACCCCGAACAGCCCAGAGTTGAAATGGGAGACTTAAGCGAACTGGTCGCTTCGATAAAGGAAAAAGGCGTGCTCGAACCGCTCTTGGTGAAACCTCTGACGGGTTCCGAGAAATGGCTGATAATCGCCGGCGAGCGTCGCTGGAGAGCGTCGCAGATAGCAGGTTTAACTGAGGTTCCGTGCATAGAACTGAATGTTGGTGACCAAGAAATTGCTGAAATCGCCCTAATCGAAAATTTACAGCGTAAGGATTTAACCGTTTGGGAAGAAGCCGATGCTTATCAATCGCTGTGCGAGCGTTTTAAATATACCCACGAAGATTTGGCGAAAAAACTCAGCAAAAGCCGTTCTTCAATTACAGAGACGCTTACTATCGCGTCAATACCGCCGGCGGTTCGACAAAAGTGCGTAAATGCGGGTGTTTCGTCGAAAGCCGCGATTCTAAAGATTGCCAGGAAATTTGATGAAGACGAGATGTTCGAGGAAATTAATAAAACTTTCGGGCAAAAACAGAACTCTAATGACTACGGCGCACAACCGGTAACACACGCCGCGCCGCAGTTAATGAAAGCTGATTCCGAATCACACGAGTTATTGAACGTCAGAAAGAATATAAACTTTCCTTTGCGTGTTTTTAAGTTTAGTGATGAGAAACAAAACTTTAAATTCGAAATCAAGTTTAAAAAGCCAGCGAATATAAGCGATTTAAAGAGCGCAATCAATAAGATTTTGGATGATTTGGGTAATATTGAAAAGCAAAATGGGGATAGCTGACATAATCTTTATTATCAGACGCGGCATTTTACTCTTTAACCGGTAAATCGAAATCCAAAATCCTCTATTGAAATATTAAAAGTAAATTTGACTATAAACTACATTTGACTATAAATCACAAAGGCAGAGTTCTGAACGTTGAATGAGTTTCCTTTGATTCAACGCTTTCAAGATTCTGCTCTTTCAGGTAAATAAATTATGCAACCAGCAGTTTCCAATTATGATATTAGAGATATAAATCTGGCACCGATGGGAAAGCAGCGCATCGATTGGGCTGACCGCGAGATGCCTGTGTTACGACTCATTCGAGATAGATTCGCAGCCGAAAAACCGCTGCAGGGCTACAAGATCGTCGCTTGCGCGCACATCACGACAGAAACCGCTAATTTAGCGCGGACACTTCAAGCGGGCGGCGCGGACTGTATTCTTATTGCTTCAAATCCGCTTTCAACCCAAGACGACGTAGCCGCTGCTTTAGTAGCTGAATACGGAATTCCGGTTTTTGCCATTAAAGGCGAATCAACCGAAACTTATAATCGCCACGTTCGAATCGCTCTCGATACCGAACCGGATTTGATTATTGACGACGGTTCCGATGTTGTGGCAACGCTTTTAAAAGAACGGCAGCATCAGATTTCTAAAATCGTCGGCTCGACCGAAGAAACCACTACCGGAATCGTTCGACTCGAAGCGATGCAAAAAGCCGGGGTTCTTCCCTTTCCGGCGATGGCTGTCAACAACGCGCAGACCAAACATTTCTTCGATAATCGCTACGGCACCGGACAATCAACAATAGACGGCGTAATCCGGGCGACAAACATTCTGCTGGCTGGCAAAAATGTGGTCGTTTTGGGATACGGCTGGTGCGGAAAAGGCGTCGCAATGCGCGCCAGGGGCTTGGGCGCCAATGTTTTAGTCACCGAAATCGATCCGATTAAAGCGGTTGAAGCCGTAATGGACGGTTTTCGCGTGATGCAAATGAACGACGCGGCAGCCGTCGGAGACATTTTTATTACCGTTACAGGCAATCGAGATGTTATTGACCGCAAACATTTCCCTTTGATGAAGGACGGGGCGATTGTTTGCAACAGCGGTCACTTTGACTTAGAAATAAACCTATCGGCACTCGCCGAAATGAGCGCGAGTGAGGCACTCACCCTTCGCCCGTTTGTTCAGGAGTACAGGCTTTCAGATTCCGGCAAGCGGATTATTGTCCTCGGCGAAGGCAGATTAATCAACCTCGCCGCCGCCGAAGGTCATCCGGCAAGCGTGATGGATATGAGCTTCGCCAATCAAGCCTTGTCGGCTGAATATCTGGTTGTTAACAAAGGCAAGCTGCCCCCCGGTGTTCATACTCTCCCGGCGGAAGTAGATACGGAAATTGCCGGTCTTAAGTTAATGGCAATGGGAATTTCGATTGATACGCTCACCCCGGAGCAGATCGAATACATGACAAGCTGGGAAACAGGAACTTAAACGCAGCAAGCAAAAAAACATGAACTGAAAAGGCGGCTGATAAATCAGGCGCCTTTTTTATTAAATAACTATCCAAATCGAAACAAAGGGCGTTATCGGACGCGAAAATCTCTGTCAATTTGGGGTTTTTGCCAGAAAATACGCGCCGATGCTTGTTAATATTAGTATGGGTGCCCAGACAGCGATATAATCGGTCAGAAAACCCGAATATCCGAGTTGTTCAAAAAAAACCGATAAAGCCATAAACCCAAACCAGATTCCGAAAACATTAACCAGCGAAAGATTGGCTTTGCCGTTGCTCCCTCTTCTTCCGAAAGTCACCGCAAAAGGCGCGCTGAACAAAACAATGATGAAGGGTAAAACAATCACCGTGAAATGTTTTTGCAAAGCAACTCTCAGACGCCGCTTCTCGCTGACAGAATCAGCCGTTTTCAAACGCTCTTTCAAATCGCTCAACGACGCAAAAAAAAATTTTGAACCGCTCAAACTCAGTTCGCCGACGCCTTCTTCAACAGCTATGCTTTGAAGCTCATCTTTATTTTCAATCTCAACCAAATTATTTTCCCACTCAACTTGCTGTATTTTGTTAAGTTGAATATTGCCGCTCGCCCAGCTTCCCTGATCGGAACGCACCAAACGCTTTAAATGAAAACCGCCGTCTCGGAAATCATAAATCTCGACTTCCTTGAGCTGTGCGGTCTGATTCGTTTGGTTATTTTTATCAGTCACAAACGAATATATTTTATCGGGCGCGGCAAACCAAAATCTCCCTTCCTGCGAAACCGTCGCTGCTCCGCCTTTTAACCGCGCTCGCAGCGTGTCTTGCCGCATATTCGTCTGCGGCAGTACATTTTCCTGAAGCGCCCAGGCGCCCCAACCGATTAATCCGCTTAAGAAAAAAGCCGGAAACAACAAACGAAATACGTTTTGACCGGCGGCGCTCCAGGCAATAATTTCGCTTCTTTTGGATCTGATTCCATAAGCAAACAAAATCGCCAGGAGGAGCGCCGAAGGCGCGACCTGAAAAACGACAATCGGCGAGATATAAAGCAGGTATTTGCCTAAAATCTGAAAACCGGAAGGAGCGGCGGCGGCAAAACGCCATAACTCAAAAGAAGTAAAAATTAAATAAAGAAATAAAAGTCCGCCCGTTGCGAAAGCGAAATATTTCAATAAATCAATGATCATATCCCGGTTCAGCAACCCTGAAAGGTCAAACCGCAAACTCATATTTCGGTTGTTATTGAAACCGTCGGCACTCCGGCTGGGAAAAATTCTCAAGGGAAACAAAACGCCGTTCGCGCCAAAACCGAGAAAGGAAAAACGACTCTTCCGAAAACCTTTTAATAACAGCCGTAACGAAAACAAAAAAGCCAGAGTCGGAGCCGTCCAGCTTCCGAGAAAAGCGGGAATGCTCCCCGTTCTGGACATCTGCTCGAAGAAAAGCGAGATCAGGTAATAACAAACAAGCACTAGCAATGCCAGAATTCCATTAAACCCGCGTCCCCCGCGCGCGTACCGCAAACTTAAAGCGACGCCCAAAAAAGCAAAGACCAGCGGTGCCACCGCCAAAGAAACACGCCTGTTCCACAGGACTTCGGCGTCGCGTTTCTCTTTACCGCTTTTTTGGGTAGAAAAAGCCGCCAGCTCATTTAGCCCCATTTCTTCCGGTGCGCGCTCCGCTTTCTGAAGCTTGTCCAAAAGCTGTCGCCGCCCCATTTCCAGCGCTACTCGCAGCGAGTTCACACGCTCCAAAGCAATCTGCTTCCCGTCGCCCAAAGTTGTGACGACGGCATCCTGCAAAACAAGTTCCGACTGCTCGCCCGCCGAATCAATCTTTCCGCTTTTGGCGGTGATTAAACGAACCTGCCCGTTTTTTTCGCGGGCGTGAATAAAGACGCGCTCCCAGATGCCTTTTTCACGGTTGCCTTCGCGCGTGTAAATTACGTATTTAGGAATTTCGTTGTTAAAAACTCCGGGTTCGAGCGGCGATTCGAGCTTTGCCAGAGCCGCCTTGACGCCGACCTGACGGACGAGCTGCGCTGATTTCGGAACGCCTTCGAAATTGATATAAAGCGTTAAAATCGTCAGCAAAAATCCGAGCAGAAGAGCGGGCTTGAGGATTTTTAAATTAGAGACGCCTGCGGCGCGCATGGCGATCAATTCGCTCTCGCCCTGCATTTGCCCTAGCCCGATCATTACTCCGGTAAAAAGAGCCATCGGGCTGGTAAAAGCTAAAATGTTCGGGAGCAGAGCGATAAGCAGTTCCGAAATCAGGCTCGAAGGTATTTGAGCGCCGAATAAAACATCGGAGAAACGGCTGGCTTGCTGGAGCAGCAAAATCGCCGTCAGCAAAAACCAGGCGAGAAAAAAATACGGAACGATTGTTCGCCAAACATATCTTTCGATTACGGCTGTCCCGATTCCCAATTCTTTTCGCTCCAATATTCGATTTCGCGGAGTAAAACCTGTTTGATTAATTTACGCGTTACTGCCGACAGCGGCGACAGGAATTCACGCTCAAAAGCGAATTGAGCGATAAACTCCGACGGCGATAGTCTGCGTGCCGCGCGCAGCAGAACGGCTTTGTCAGACCTTAAAACGACTCCGCGTCCGCCTGCGGCGCATAAATCGCATAGAAATCGGTTTTCCGAAGACCAGATAATCCCCTCGCTTGCTCCGATTCGGCGGCGGCATTCTCCGCAGATGGTGCTGGAAGGCAGATAACCCGTCAGCCGCAAAATCCACAATTCAAAATACAAAACGCCGGCGGCGACTTTATTTTTATCGTCGGCGGCTTCCGCGACGGCTTTATAACAAGCGCGAGCCATTCGATAAAGATTTTCGTTAGGTTCGTGCGGCGGCGAAAAATCCGCCAATAATTCTCCGAAATATGCCAGAGCGGCAACCAAATTAACGTTTTTGGCGAGATGAAAATAAGACTGCTTTAATTCGATGCTGCGTAAAATTCCAAGCTCGGCGTCTTCGCGGCGATAAAAAGCGATCTCGCCGATGCTGAACGGCTCGATGCTCCCGCTAAATCGGCTTTTGATTTTACGAGCGCCTTTTGCCACCAGCTTGATCAATCCGTAATCCGGGGTCAAACAAGCAACGATCTTATCCGCTTCCGAAAGCGGATAGCTTCTTAAAAATAAACTTTCCGTTTGATAAATCTTCACTGCGAAAAAAAAAGTCAGGATCGATACTAACCGATGATGCTCATAATTCAGTTTTGAGCCGCGTTCTTAATTGTTTGGCAGAAAATAAAAAATCCAAGCCAAAATCAACCCGATTCCGACAAACTCGCAAAAAACTTTTGTCGCGTATAAGATTCTGGATTTAATGTCGCCGTTTGCCACCGCGCCGAAAACCCCGGCAACAAAAAAAGCGAAGCCGATAAAAAGCAAAAATTGAATCATTCTTTTCTCCCCAGCGCGATGTCGGCAACATCTAAAATCGAAAGATAATTTAACAATCCGGCTGCTGCGAGAAACCTAACGCCGTATTCAAAAGTCGGAGTCTTCAAAGCGTCTTGAATTTGCAGCAAAGTCGCGCCTCCGCCTAAAAGAAACTGAAAAAGAAAAAACGCTCCGTTTCCCAAAGTCGAAAAAAGATGAAAACGGTGCATCATAAGCCCCTGTTCGGCACCGGTCTGAAACAAAAACGCGCCTTTTAGCATCAAGCCGACAATTAACATGGAAACGACCGCCCCGCAAATTAACATTCCACGCCCCCAGCGCTTCAACAATAGATGCCCCAGACCCGGAACTACCCAGGCGGCGGCACAATAAACAAATAATTTTGAATTCATTCGATCTCCCATTGAACTTTAACTGTCAGAGCTGAGACACAAAAACAAAAACCTTAAAAGAAAAACACTTAATTTAACATCCTAAAGAAGCCACATTAACCAATTAAAATCTTTAATACAACAAAATAGCCTCCCGCCGCTCAACATATGCTTGAATATCGCTCTTCCAGGAAGCAGTTAATTCCTCAATTGACGTTTTATTTTCAATCGCCCGCCTGATCTCATCGGTTCCGCTGATTACGTCAAAAGGATTTTTATCGTAAACATATTCGTATGGAGGATTTTTCCATTTAAACTCTTCTCCATAAAGCTCAACAATCGCTTTAACCATTGTCATGCCGGTGCGAACCGGCTCAAACGCTTCTCTGTCTAAAACGTGAAGCTGAACTCCGCCGCAGGTCTTGCCTGCGTGTTTTTGAAATGTCGGCTGAAATCCGGCGGCTCTGAAATAAATACCCGGCAACTTTAAAGAATTCAGTTCGGTAGCAAATTGCTGCGAATTAATATAAGGCGCTCCGACAAACTCAAACGGTCTTGTCGTTCCGCGCCCTTCAGAAACCTGCGTTCCTTCAAAAAAAACCGTCGCGGGGAAAACCGCCGCGGTTTCAACCGTCGGCATATTCGGAGACGGCAAAACCCATGGAGCATCGGTTTCATCAAGCCACAATTGCCGTTCCCAATTTCGCATCGGGACAATCTCCAATTCACATTCGATGTTAAAGTATTTCTTAAAGAACAATGCTAACTCGCCTATTGTCAATGCGTGCCGTACCGGAATCGGATACATTCCGACGAACGAAGCCCAATTCGGATCGAGAACATTTCCTTCAATTGAGATGCCGTTAATCGGATTCGGACGATCACAGACGACAACCTTTTTTCCCAGCCGCCCCGCAATTTTCATACAATTCGCCATTGTATAAATGAACGTATAAATCCGGCACCCGACATCCTGTAAATCGCACACTAAAATATCAACGTTCTCAAGCATCTCTTCGGTCGGCTCGCGCGTCTCCGAATAAAGCGAGTAAACCGGCAAATCGGTCGCCGAATCAATCGAATGCCCGGTTTCAATCATATTATCCTGAACATCGCCTCTGATTCCGTGCTGCGGTCCGAACAAAGCGGTTAAATTTATTTCCGCCTTTTGGAATAAAAGGTCTGCGGCGTGATGAAAACTATGATTGACAGACGCTTGATTGCAAAGAAGCCCGACTCTGGCGTTTTTCAAAAGCGATAACTCGTCTTCCAGAAGACGCTCGATTCCCAATTGTATTTTTTTTCCTGTATTCATTTTACTAAGCATTTTTTCCGCGTTCTTTACCGGCTGCTTCGATGAACTTCTCGAAGATGATTCTGGACAGATTATCCGACCGGAAACAAATTTCCGGATGCCATTGAACACCCAAATTAAATCTTCCCGGGCGGGAGTCTTCGATTGCTTCGATGATGCCGTCCGTCGCCGCTGCCGAAACGAAAAGATTCTCGCCGATTCGATCAATGGCTTGGTGATGATGGCTGTTGACTAAGACTCTATTTTTTCGCTTCGAATCAAAGAGCAGACTGTTTTCCGCGATGGCAATCCAATGCGAAAGCCGTTCACGCGGATCGCCTTGCTGATGATTCAATGAATTCGGTCTTTCTCTTTCAATATCCTGGACGATTCCGCCTCCGCGAAAAACGTTTAATAACTGCATTCCGTAACAAATCCCCAGCACCGGAACGTTCATCTCTTCGGCAAGTTTTAATAAAATCAAATCATTTTCGTCCCGCAGCGGTGAAACTGCGCCCAATCCGTGTCTCGGTTCTTCTCCATATCTGAGCGGGTCTATGTCTCCGCCGCCGGGCAATAAAATTCCGTCAATCAAGTTCAAGATATTTTTAAGATAATCTTCGCTCGGCAATAAACTTAAATGAACCGGGACTCCGCCCACAAATTCAATCGCTTCGGCGTAATCCGAAGGCAGATATAAATGCCGGTTGGAGATGCTAAAACGCATTGAAATACCGATCAGCGGCTTTTTATTTGTGGTATTTTTGTGATTCATAATGGAACCCGACTGAAAGAAGTTTTAAATTCAACAATTGTGAATTACCATCAAATAAAGTTTAAGGCAATTTACGGAACCGCGCAAAGTCCAATGAAAATCAATCTATTATTAAAAGCTACTAAAGCCGTTAAGACATCGCTTAACCTTAATCGCTTAAAAACAAATAATTCTTTAAACAAAAAAACGCAACTCGGAAATCACGGTTTCGCCTTCTTTATGTGTCTCGTTTTAATTGCGTTGACGCTTCCGATAAATTACGGATGCGGGAAACGCCGTCCGCCGATTCCGCCCGCTGCATCGCGCCCAATTAATCAAATGGGTTTTACCGTTTCTCAGCAGGGAAACAGAATCGCTCTTTCGATTCCGCTCAAATATAATAACGCCGGTTCCCGCCCGCGGCAGATAGACGTTTTCAGACTAGCCGAGTCAATCAATTCGCCGTTGTTTTTGACCGAAGATGAATTTGCCTCGCGCAGCACGCAGGTCGGGTCAATTCAATTATCCGACGTTCAGACAGAAAACGAAGCAATCTTTTTTGACGTTATTTCGCCCGCAGCTCAGCCCAGGCGTTTGCGTTATGCGGTGCGCTTCGTCAATCAAGAAAATCAAAAATTGCCGTTTTCGAATTTTGTTTTTTTCGAGCCTGTCTCAAACGCCGCCAAACCGCCGCTGCTCGCCGAACCGGTCGTTTCTCAAACATCAATCAATTTACGCTGGCAGGCGCCGCCGGAAAACGTTGACAATACGAAACCCGCCAATGTACTCGGCTATAATCTTTACCGGAAATCGAATCAAACGGAAAAACCGACGCAAATCAACGCTTCCCTGCTCTCGGAGCACGATTTTGAAGATAAAAATTTTAAATTCGGCGAGGAATATCAATATTTTGTCCGGGCTGTATCCGCCGGCGTCAACGGAATTCAAGTCGAGAGCAGTGATTCAAATACAGCAAA
>DASVQU010000162.1:0-22489 GCA_036388995.1 Pyrinomonadaceae bacterium
ATAAAAATGAATCAAACTATCAACTGTAAACTATCAACTATCCACTGTATGCATTGCAAAACAGTTGATAGTTGATAGTTTACAGTTCACAGTTTTACTTGTTTTTTGTTAACTTAATTTCCGATGACTGCGCCAAAGGACTTAAAAAATCCGCGAACCGAAGTCGAAGCCGAGCTTGAGAAATCGCTCAAAGAGCTAGGCGATTTGAAGTTCGCGCTTGACGAATCGGCAATCGTCGCCATTACCGACCAGAGTGGGCGAATCACCTACATCAACGATAAATTTTGCCAAATCTCGAAATACTCGCGCGAAGAACTGCTCGGACAAGACCACCGCATTATCAATTCCGGTTATCACTCGAAAGAATTTATCCGCAATCTCTGGACGACGATTGCCAACGGCAAAGTCTGGCGCGGCGAGCTGCGAAATCGAGCGAAAGACGGTTTGTTTTATTGGGTTGACACGACGATTGTTCCTTTTCTCGACGAGCGCGGAAAACCTTATCAATACGTCGCCATTCGCTATGACATCACCGAGCAGAAAAAAACGCTCGAACAGCTTCTCCGGGCGCAGCGAATGGAATCAATCGGAACTCTCGCGGGCGGCATCGCGCACGATTTGAATAATATTTTATCGCCGATTCTGATGGCGGTTGATATGCTTGCGTTTCAGGATTTGGATGAAGATGCGCAGCGCTGGCTGGCGATTTTGCGCGAGAACGCCGAGCGCGGCGCTGAATTGGTCAAACAGGTTTTAAGTTTTGCGCGCGGCGTCGAGGGCGAGCGAATCAATGTTCAAGTCCGGCATTTGATAAAAGAATTAATTCAGGTCTTGCGCCAGACTTTGCCGAAATCAATCCGACTCGAATTCGACATCGCGCCGGATTTATGGACGATTGAAGCAGACCCGACGCAGATTCATCAGGTTTTGATGAATCTGACGGTCAATGCCAGGGACGCGATGCCGGCGGGCGGAAAGCTGACGATTACGGCGCACAACACAACGCTCGATGAAAATTACGCTCGAATGAATGTCGAGGCGCGCGCCGGACGCTATATTGCAATCAGCGTTGAAGACAGCGGAACCGGAATCGCGCCGGAGAATCTAAACCGCATTTTCGATCCGTTTTTTACAACCAAAGAACCGGGTAAAGGCACGGGCTTGGGGCTTTCGACCGCGCTGATGATTGTTAAAAGCCATCGCGGATTTATCAACGTTTACAGCGAAATCAATCGCGGAACGCAATTTTCGATTTATCTGCCCGCGGCGGAAAAAGCGGAAGCGGCAAACGTCGGAAAAACCGCGCTTCCCTTCCCCGTCGGCGGCGGCGAGTTGATTTTAGTGGTTGACGACGAAGAAAATATTCGTCAAATCACGCAGGCGACGCTCGAAAAATTCGGTTACAGAGTTTTGACCGCCGCCGACGGAACCGAAGCCGTCGCCGTTTATGCGCGCGAGCAAGCCGAAATTGCCGCCGTCTTGACTGATATGGCGATGCCGTTTATGGACGGCGCGGCGACGATTCGTGCTTTGCGGAAATTAAATCCTGAAATAAAAATCATTGCCGCCAGCGGTTTGACCAATGAACACAATGCGGAAATCGCAGCGCTTGAACCGAACGCTTTTCTTTCAAAACCTTTCACGGCGGAAAAGCTGCTGACGACGCTCGCGGAAATATTGAAAAGCTAATCGCGCGCCGTGAAATCTCGCCCACAACTGCGCGGAAATTTTCGCGTTGACTGCGCGTCCGGGATAATTATTCCGATGTCGTTTTCTCGCATTTAACCTGAGCAGAAACAAGAGTTTAGCTATTCCCGCTACCATCTTCGTCAGTGTGGAACGAGTGTTGCCGTTATTTCGATTTGGAAACTTCCAAAGGGTTAAAACGATGACTAGAGAAATCCCGCCAAAAGAATGGAAACAGTTTTTCGATAACTTGAGTCGCGATTTGTCCGATTGGATTATCTCAATCGAAATCGTCCGCGACAAAAAAGGCTCGCAATATTTAGTGCGCGAGCTGCCGTTTGCGGGCGCAATGTTGGCGACGAACGAAAATCAACCTGACCAAATCGTGATAATGCTCGGAGACGATGCAAGCGCCCGCGAAACGCATGCGATTCAAAATCCGCAACGCGTTTCTTTTCTGCAAAACAAAAATTTGCCCGGCTGTCTGGTTGCCGTTAAGAGTGAAGACGACACGAAAACAATGATTCATATTCAACGCCCGCTGCCTGTTTTGCTCGGTTTTGCTGAATGCCGGATTGTTTCAAACGTTTATTGAAAGCGAAAGGATAAGGAAATGAAAATATTAATTGCCACGGACGGATCGGAATTTAGTCGGAAAGCGCTCGAAAAATGCTGTCAAATCATCGCCGACCCGCAAAAAGCCGAAATCAGGATTGTCTCGGTCGCCGAACAAGCGATGCCGATTCCGGCGGAGCCTTATGTCGTCTCCGCAAATTACGTTTACACGCTCGATTCGCTCGCTCGCAAACAAGCCGAATCCTGCGTTGAAAAAAGCGTGAAAACATTGAAAAATTGTTTTCCCGACGGCGAGATAAATTTAACTACCAAAACTTTGAGCGGTTCGCCCGCGCAATCAATCGTCGCCGAAGCCGAAGAATGGAAGGCGGATTTGATCGTCGTCGGCTCGCACGGCTACGGTTTTTGGGAACGAATGATGCTCGGCTCGGTTTCGCAGTCGGTCATTCAACACGCGCCCTGCTCGGTTCTCGTCGTTAGAAATTCAAAGAAAGGAGCGAGCGTCAATGAAAATCAAGCGTGAGATGAAAATCAAAGCGGTTCTTGAATTGGACGAAAAGCTGCTCAATGTTTTTTTATGGCTGGCGCCCGAATTTGAACGGCTGCGGAATCCGCACCTGCGCCGCGCAATGAGCGGTCGCGTCACGGTCGCGCAAGCCGCGCGCATCGCCCGCATTCCGCTTTCCGAGATGCTTTATGTTTTAAACCTCGCGGCTGGCGAAGACGAAACGAAATTGGCGGAGGAATTAAAGAGCGCGGATTGGAAAGATTTTGAACTTCAGGAAACAAATCCTCCGTTCAAGCCGCTTGAAATAATCAACGTCAGAGACACAGACGCAAACGTGCTTTTTGTTGATTTAATGCCGTATGCCGAAGCCATGCGCGATCCGATGCCCGCGATTGCCAAAGGTTTGGTGAGCTTGAAAAATCCAACCGACGTTTTGCTTTTGAAACACCCGTTTGATCCGATTCCGCTGCGCGATATGTTTGCCCGCCGAGGTTTTGCGAGCTGGGCTGAGGAAAGGAAGTTAGGCGAATGGTTTATCTATTTTTATCGCCCCGCCGCGACAGCCAAAGCAGCCGCGCATCCGCCCGTCAGCAATAAAGTTTTCGTCAAAACAATGGCGGCTTTTGCAAAGTAAAAAGTCAAAAGTCAAAAGGCAAAAGTAAAGAAACTAAATTCCTAACTTTTGACTTTTGACTTTTGACTTATTTCATTGAGCAGCCTTTAACATTGCCTGTTGCGCGTGAGCGGACGGCGCACCGCGAAGCGCGACTTGCCCTAAACGAGTAAAGTTGATTGATTCGCCCAAAATCCGCGCGGCTTCTTCGGGCGCGTGAAAGCCCATCGAGTTTTCGGCTTCGACGAAATCGAGATAAAACTGCGCTTTGCGCTGAAAATCGCGCGGCTGCGCGAGTTCCGCGTCAGATCTGCCGGAATTTTTGGCGGTTTGAATTTCGTTGATTAAATCCATCAGCGCGTCCATCGCGAGGTTTCGCATATTAAAAGTGCGTTCCTGCATCGTCTCGACGCGGAACTTTAATTCTTCTTCGCTCGCTTTATGACAAACCTGGCATGCCTGATTGATGTTTAAAAGCGGGCTGCGAACGTGATGATTGCTGATTTTCATTGCACCTGTTCGCTCATAAGGCATATGACAATCGGCGCAGGCGACTCCGGCGCGGGCGTGGATGCCTTGATTGTACATTTCAAATTCGGGATGCTGCGCTTTTAAAACTTCCGCTCCCGTGCGGGCGTGAACCCAATCTTTGTGTTTTACCTCGTCGTAATACGCGACGATGTTTTCGACTTTGATTCCCTTGTCCCACGGATACGTCAAAGTTTTGCCTTCGCCTTTGAAATAATATTCAACGTGGCATTGACCGCAAACGTAAGTTCTCATTTCCTGCCGCGTGGCGTCGCGGTTAACGTCAAAATTCTGAATTCCCTGCGAGGCTTTAAAAGCCTGAATCCCGCGCATAAAAGCCGGGCGCGTGACGCGAAGCTGCATCGTTTGCGAATCGTGGCAGTCAACGCACGAAACCGGATGCGAGACTTCTTTGCGGGCTTCGGCGTAAGGCATTTTGTTGAGCGCGTCGAAACCTTTAAAAATATCGCCGCCGCCGAGCCGTTTGTAAACCGGATACGCCGAAGCGTGACAGTTGATACACGCGCCGGGCTGTTTGGAAAAATGCTGGCGGTCGGTGTGCGTCTGGTCATCGAGCATATAAGAGTGTCCGCGCTCCTCCCGGAAATCAACCGCAAAAGCATAACCGTCCCACATCGTTTTCAGGCGCGGGTCTTCTTCGAGACGCGATTGAGCGACAATCGAGCGCGGATCGGCGTCGGTCGGCGTATGCGGAATCGCTTCGCTGCCGCCGTAACGGGTGCGCTTTTGGTCAGCCGTGCGTTTGTAACCGTCGTATTGCAGCGGGAAATTTTTGCCCCAGATTTCCGGGTCAACCGTGTCGTCGGTCAGTTCGACGACGCGGAAAAACGGGTTGCGGGCTTCGTTTTTCCGCTCCATAATGTTGGTCAAAAGCGCAAGACCGGCAATCGCCGCCGCGAAAGCGATAAAAGCCACCAGCACGACGATTTTCAAGTTGTACAGCCGCGGCTGTTTTTTAGCGTCCCGCCGTGGTTTATCTTCAGCCGTTTGATTGTTATTTTCTTGATTTTCCATTGCTAATTTTCCACAAAATTCGTTTTCTCGCCCGATCAATGCGGATGCCCGACATTGCGGTGACAGCGGATGCAGGAAACCTCGTCCATTTCATCCTTGCGGTGCGAAACCGTAATATTTTCCGTAATATTCTGATGACAATAACGGCAAGATTCTTCGGTCACGCGCCGGTTGTGACCTTTGATCTCAATCGGCTCGTGAAAACCGCCGAGCGTAAAATAATATGAATGCCAGAAACCGTTTGAAGCTTTAGTGTAATATTTGCCGAAAAATTCGTGCGGCGTGTGGCAATCGTTGCAAGTGGCGGCAGTGTGGTGGCTCGATTTCAGCCAGCCATTGTACTGCTCGTTCATAATATGACAGTTGGCGCATGTGCCGGGATTATTGCTCAAATACGAATATCCTTTGGCGTAAACGAAGGTATAAAACCCGACTCCAAACGCTAAGCCAATGGCGACACCGACAATAATCAGTTTTAAAGTTTGGACACTCATCAATACTGATCATTATAAATCAAACGAAAATAAAAATTGTGATGACCGTCACATCCGGAAACGCTCGACCAAACCCAAAAAGGCAAAAGGCACGGATTTAATTCCCTGCCTTTTGCCTTTTGCTTTTTTACTTTTGCCTTTTAAAAGCTGTAGGCTGCGCCCAGATTGACGTGGTTGTTGGTACGCTCTCCGGTCGCGAAATACTGAGTTTCAAACCTGCGAAATTCAGCGCCGATTTGAAATTGCGGGGTGAATTTGTAAATTGCGTTAAAAGCGTAAGCGAGATTGCGCGAGCGGGGATTTGAGAAGATAAAAAAGCTCGTCAAATCTTCGTTGCGCGGGTCGTCAATGCCGATTGAGCCGTAAACGGTTAGACGGTCTTTGAAAGCATCGGGCGTAAATCCGAGCTGCGTCCAACCGCCGCGCGTTCCGATGCCGCGAATTCCGGCTAACGTGATGAGGTTGTTTTCGCGATACGCAAATTCGGTATTCAAGCCCTGAAAAACTCCGGCTTGAAAACCGCCCAGATTACGACCGAAAAATGCTTCACCGGCGAGCGAAACTCTCGCGTGAAGCGGAAAATTCCAATCAACCGCCAGCCCGAACGAATCAACTTCATAAGTAACATTTGGTCCGCTCAAAAAGATAGTGGCAGCCGAACGCGAGCGACCGTAATGACCGGAAACGCCGATTGCGCCGTTCTTTTTAGTGCCGAGCCAGTTTTTACCGGCAAAAGCGATGCGCGATTGGAAAAACGGAAGCCGTGAAGCCGCGCCGGAATTCGGTTGTAAAAAGAAGGAAAACTGCGGGTGGTCGCCGGTTTGAGGGGCGAGAATTGCGCCCGTTAAGGTTATTTGGTCGGTTATTTGATGGTCAACGCGAACTTGCGGAAGTCTCGCCCAAGGGTTTCCGGCGGCGGCGAGTTGGGGAATTGCAGCGGCGGCAATCGAAGTCGGATTGACGGGCGCAAACGGCATCCAATCCTGTCCGATTGTGACCGAAGTTTTTTCCCAATCGAGCTTGGCGTTTGCCAGACGAATGCGGACGACGCCGAAATTTTCGCCGATTCCGACAGCCGGAAAACCACCGAAAAAGTCGGCTTCGAGAACGCCGCCGAGTCTGGCATTGCCAATGCGTGCGCCATCAAAACGCAATCCCAAACGAGTTTGCCGCACGCTGGCGCTGGTGCCCGACTCTGCGGATTGACCGCCGAAAACCGATTGTCCGCCGGTGAACGGCGTCGCAAAAAGCGGAACGTCCTGATTGTTTGTCGCCCCGGTGTTGTTAAAGGCGTTGAAATAAATCGTGCCGTAAGGCGTCAGACGAACGCTGCCCAAATCAACGCCGAGCTGTTTTTGCGGCGTTTGCTGTTTGGGTTCGGCTTTAATTGTTTCTTTCGTTTCCGTTTTAACTGCTTCAATCGTTTTGTCTTCGGTTTTAACTGCGACGGTTTCCGATGTTTGCAATTCGGCTTTTACCAAGTTTTGCGCTGCCTGCTGCTGAAGCAAAAGTTTTTTTAGCGCGTCCAGTTCAGCGCGCATTGTTTGCACTTCGGCTTCTAGCTGCTTGACGCGTTTTTCCGTTTCGTCGTTCGGGCGCATTTCAGAGGCGTTTGTTTGCGGGTCGGTTTTATTTTGCGCGACGGAAACGGTTTGCCCGTTTGTCGTAAAACAGAAAACTAATAATAAAGACGCAGCGAGTAGAAACTGTTCAAGCGCAGATGACCGGGTCGCGCCGTGTTTTGGTAAATTGTTCATAATAAACTCCGTTTATAAATCACCGGATCGCGGCGGCGGATTATCGAGTTCTTTTTGCATTAGCTCGCTCTAATTGGCATCTATGAAATAGTTGCGGCATTCATCTTTTCTACGGCGGTGCCGCGAAAAAAGACCAAATAATTAATTGCCATACACATTACAGCAAACGTGGTCAGAAAGATAAATCCGAGCGTATAGCTGCCGGTCGAATCTTTGACGACACCGAGAACGAGCGGCGGGAAAAATCCGCCGAGACCGCCAAACGCGCCGACAAGTCCGGTTACGGTTCCCGTTTCTTTCGGAAAATATTCCGGTACGAGCTTAAAGACAGCGCCGTTGCCCAAACCCAAAGCCGCCGCACCGCCAAGAGCGCCGACGGTGAAAGCTGCAATCGAAGGCAAGCCTAAAAGCAGTGAAAAAGCGGCAATCGCGGCAAAAACAAAAAGCAAAACTCTCGCGCCGCCGATTTTATCCGCCAGAACGCCGCCAAGCGGGCGCATCAAAGTCGCCAGCAAAACGAATCCTGCGGTGCGCGCTCCTGCGTCTGTCGGCGTTAGCTGATACAAATCGCGCAAAAGCGTCGGCAGATAAATCGCGAAAGCGACGAAACCGCCGAATGTCAGAAAGTAGAAAAGCGAGAGAACCCACGCGATTTTCGAGCCTTTCAAGACGCTCAGATTTTCCGCCAGAGTTTTAGGTTTGGCGCTCACAGCGGCGTCGCGGGCGAAAAGATAAAAAACCACACCCCAAACGAGAGAGATAGCCGCGAAAATGTAAAAAACCGGTTGCCACGCGCCGAGCCACGCGGTCAAAACAGGCGCGCCGAAAACGGCGATTGATTGTCCGATATTGCCCATCCCGTAAACGCCGAGCGCGAAGCCCTGTTTTTCCGGCGGAAACCATTTCGACGTAAAACCGACGCCGACTGAGAACGTCGTTCCGGCAAGACCCAGGAAAAGCCCCAGCAGAATCAGTTGGGTGTAGCTGGTCGAGAAACCGACGAGAATCGCCGGAATCGCCGAGAAAAGCAGAAGAGCGGTAAAAACGTTTCGCCCGCCGAAACGGTCTGCAAGCATTCCCGCCGGAAGCCGTCCGATTGAACCGAGAAGAACCGGAATCGCAATCAAAATGCTTTTCTCGGTCGCCGAAAGCCCGTAAATTTCGGTAAATTTCGGCGCAAGAGCCGAAATCAATCCCCAAATCGCAAATGAAACTGCAAAAGCCGTGGACGAAAGAAACAGTGCGCGAGCTGCGCCTGGTCTGAAAGTATCATTGCTCATAAAATTTCTTTTATTCTTGAGAAGAAGAATTATCGTTTTCTATAAATCGTTAAAAGATTGCGCGGCTTTCAACAAAAACAATTCCTTTGCCGTCGGTCGCGTCCAATTTTTCTTATGGCAATGACTATGCCGCTGCCGGGAATAACTGTTTAGAAAATTAAATCGTCAAAACACACGATTTAGCTTTATCCATCGCGTTACCCGAAATTTTAATAATCAAAAAGAAAAATGGCTGCGAAATTTTTCACTTTTCCCTGTGAAATACTTCGCAGCCGCCTTTTGTTTGATTCGGCTGATTTGCTAAACGGAAAGATTCGCATTTGCATAATAATCAACCGGCTCGCCTTCGTCGCATTTTTTACATTCGAGTTCCAAACCGAGACGCGATTGCCTGCCTGTTTCGGTCAACACCCATTCGCGCGAGACGAGCGGCGGCTGATGACGGACGTGCTGAAAATGTCCGCATTCCAGCTCGGCTCGCCAATCTTCCGCGTCATCGCGGTTGTAACCGACGATTTTTCGTTTCATTGTTTTTTGTTTTCAATGAATCCGGTCGAAGTCGGGCGTTTTGAAGCCGGTTTCCACCACAAAAAAATCGTCAGCCCGATCAGCCAGCAAACGCCGGAAGAAATGACGAGCGGCAAAAGCTGTTTGTATTCTCCGGCGAGCGCAGCTTCGACCGTCGCCGATAAAATCCACATTTGTGCGATGTTTATCATCACGAACAAAACAAGGCGTGCTTGCCAAACGGCGGTTGCGCCGCGCATTTCAGGGCGGCGAGCGCCCTGAAATGCGGTCGCGGCGTTCGGTGCCTGCATTTGAAAAGCTCTGTCGCGCGCTTGCCGGTCTTCAAATTTATTAAATTCCGTGTTCGTTGTTTTCATGGCTGCCCGCCTTTCTGCCGATTGCCCAAACCTCGCCGCTGCCGCGCGTTTCAAGCTCGATTTGATCGAGCGGGCGCGGCGGCGGACCGTATAAAACGCGCCCGTTTTGAACGGCAAAACCGCCTTCGTGACACGGGCATTCGAGCCGGTCGTGCTGCTTTGCGTAATAAACCGGACACGACAAATGCGTGCATTTTTGCCCGTAAGCGTAATAATTTCCATCCTGCGCGCGAACTAAAATCGCCGAATCTTTTTCAGTCGGATAGCGAAAATTGAGCGCCGAGCCGGGCTGCAATTCGCTCGCGCCTTCGACTTTTATTTGCGGATAAGTCGGAACAAACTGCGAGTCATACGCAGATTTTCCGGCAAAGCCCGCCGCCCCGACAAACATTGCGGTCGAAGTCAGAAACAGAAAATTGCAAAACTCGCGTCGCGTCACTTGCGCTTCATCGTCGCGTTCATAAGGAAACTCGGCTTGATGCGGAGCGGTTGCCGCGCGAACGTCGCGCTCGTCCGAAATTTGCTCCGGAGTTTCGCGGTCGCTCGATAAAACCTGATTGATGGTTTTTGATAAATTTGAACTCATCTTTTCAATTATCAGTTATCAGTTATCAGTTATCAGAAAACGATTTTAATTGTTAACTGATAACTGTTGACTGATAACTGATTAAAATTCATTGCTTTTATCGGATTCTTCAACCTGCGTGTCAATCCAGGATTCGCCGGTTTGCGTTTGCTGTTCGGTTAAGCCCAAACGACCTTCAAAAACGCCGCAGCCGTCAACCGTCACTTCGTCGGCGTCGGTCGGCAGCATCAGATAAACTTTCGTTTCGACGTGCTGGTTGCCGAAAACGTGGACATTAACGGGCTTGGTGCGGCGCAGCGGAACAATGTCCTGATATTTCCCGAACGAGATCGCGCCGGTTGGACAAACGCTGGCGCACATCGGTTTCAAGCCTTCGCTCGTGCGGTCGTAGCACATATCGCATTTCATTTGCAGGTGCATCGCCGAATTGTATTTCGGGACGCCGAACGGACAGGCGTTGACGCAGTTGCGGCAATCGAGACAACGCGGTTTCAGCGCCGACATCACAACGCCGTCTTCGTTCATCTTGATAGCGTCTGCCGGGCAAACGAGCGCGCAGGTCGGTTCCGTACAGTGCATACAAACCGTCGGCATCGTCGCAGTCGTCTCGGCGCGGTCAATGTAATCCACAAAAATCATCGAATAACCTTTGTGAGTAGAACATTCGCGGCACGCCGCAACACACGAACGGCAGCCGATACATCGCTGCGGGTCTATGAACATGGTTTCCTGCATATTTATTCCTTTCTCTCGTTTTTTATTTACCGCGCTGCACTTCGCTGAGCGAAGTTCCTTTGCGTCCTTTGCCCAAAATCGGCAGCTCGCGCGCGTGGATTTTCTCGATTCTTGCGGCGCAAGCCTTGTATTCGGGAATTTTCGATGTGGGATCGAGCGCCGGATTCGTCAAATTGTTCGCCGCCAACTGTTCGCCCCAATGATACGGAATAAAAATCGTGTCCGGTCTGATTGTTCTCACGATTAAAGCCGGAAATATGCCTTCGCCGCGCCGCGAAACAACTTTGACTCGCTCGCCGTCGTTGATTTTTAATTTCATTGCGGTTTCGGGATGAATTTCGACATAAGGTTCAGGGCATTGCTGAACCAAAAATCCGATTCTTCGCGTTTGATTGCCCGACAGATATTGATAAACGACGCGCCCGGTCGTCAGCGCGAGCGGATATTCCGCATCGGGCACTTCAGCGGGCGGATTGTATTCAATCGGGTGAAACCTGGCTTTTTTATCCGGGTGGAAAAACTTTTTATCTTCAAACAGACGCGGCGTTCCCGGATGATCTTCGGTCGGACACATCCAGAAAACGCCGTTTTGCCGTTCTATTTTCTCGTAACTGATGCCGTAATAATCGGCGTTTCCGCCTTTGGAAGCGACGCGCAGCTCGTCGAAAATCTCGCGCGGAGAATTAAAATTAAAATACTTTCCGCGCCCGATCCGGCGGGCGATTTCACAGATAATCCACCAATCGGTTTTAGCTTCGCCGGGCGGATCAACGGCTTTGTTGATTTTAACGACGCGCGCTTCGCTGTTCGCCGTGACGCCTTCGTCTTCCGCCCAGGTCGTGCCGGGCAAAACAACGTCGGCGTAGCGCGAGGCTTCGGACATAAAAAAGTCAATGTTGACGTTAAACTCCAAACCTTCGAGCGATTGCCGGATGCGGTTTGTGTCGGGCAAACTGACCATTCCGTTATTGCACAGCGAAAGAAAACCTTTGATTTCGCCTTCGCGCATTTTCTGGAACATCTCGACAACCGAAACTCCGGCTTGCGGCAATTCCGATTCGTCAATTCCCCAAACGGAAGCGATGTATTTGCGATGTTCCGGGTTCATAATCGAACGCTGTCCCGGAAGTTGATCTGCTTTTTGTCCGTGTTCGCGCCCGCCCTGCCCGTTTCCCTGTCCGGTAATTGTTCCGTAACCGCGTCCCGGCGCGCCTATTTTTCCGGTTGCCAGAACAATATTGATGTAGCTCAAAACATTGTTGACGCCGTTCGTGTGATGCTCGATGCCGCGGGCGTGCATAATTATTCCGGTTTTCGCGCGCCCGTACATCAAACCGGCTTGCACAATTTTTTCCGCCGGAACGCCCGAAATTTGCGCCGCGACATCGGGCGTGTATTTCATCATTACTTCGCGCGTCGCTTCCCAATCATTGGTGTAATTGCGGATGAAATCTTCATCAATCAAGCCTTCGCGGATAATGACGTTCATCATTCCGTTTGTCACGGCAACGTCGGTTCCGGGCTTTAACTGCAAATGCAAATCGCCTTGTCTGGCAGTCGGCGTTTCGCGCGGGTCAACGACAATCCAGCGCCCGCCGTTGTCGCGCTGCTGCCACAAAAATTTATTGAGAACTGGAAACGTCTCGGCGCAGTTTGCGCCAGCCAGAATCATCACTTCGGCGAGCGGAATGTCCGCCCACGGATTTGCGGCGCGGTCAATTCCGAATGCTTTGTTGTTTCCGGCGGCTGCCGAAACCATACATAAACGCCCGTTGTAATCAATGTATTTCGTCTGCAAACCGACGCGGGCGAATTTGCCCATCAGATAAGTTTTTTCAGTTGTTAAAGACGACCCGGAATACATTCCAATGGCGTTTTTACCGTATTTTTCCTGAATCCCTTTAAATTTCGAGACGATTAAATCCAGCGCTTCATCCCAAGATGCGCGCTGAAACTCGCCGTTTCTTTTAATCAACGGATGCAAAAGCCTGTCCGGGTGATGAGTTTGCAGATAAGCCGTGACGCCTTTCGGACAGAGACGACCTTCGTTGACGGGAAAATCATAGCGCGGCTCGAAACCAACAACGTGATTGTCCGAGACGAGCAGATTCATTCCGCACTGCACCGCGCAATAAGGGCAGTGCGTCGGCACAACTTTGTCAATCTTGCGGTCGGATTTCCAGCCTTCGTGCGGCGCATCGTGCAGATGAGGTCCGAACTGCTCGATGATTTTTTCTAAATTTTCGACTTTCGACATAAAAATTAAACTTTTTGTTTGTTCGAGGCGGTTTCCTCAGCGTTTGAAATTCCGGTCGGATGCCCATCTCCGCTTGCTCTCTCGCCGTAAAAAACAGGCTCGTCGCGTTTCTTCAAATTTGCGTAAGCCAAACCGCGCATAATCCGTTTGCAGCGCGGGCAGTAATCCTGCAAGGTGTGACCGTTTTCGAGGCGATAATCGAAACCGAGCTGGTCAACTACTTTTTTCAAATCGTCAATCCACATTTGCCCCATAAACGCCGAGCCGCAGCGCGGGCAGACGGCTTGCTCCATTTCCTGCGAGCGTTCCTGATAAAGCTCGACGCCGATTGATGCCGGGCGCTGAATGATGTGAAACAATTTGCCGAAAGGCAGATAAAACAAAGTCATAATCACGGTCGCCTGATGCGACAGCGAGATAAAGCCGTACATATAACCGTCGAACCAGAGACTAGAAGCCGTCAGCATCAAACCGGAAACAGAAATTGCGATCAGGAGCATATGCGGGACAAAATCGAGCAAAAAGGATTGATATGCAATCGCGCCGCGATCTTTCAAACGCCGCTGAATCGCAATCGCGCAGCCCGCCAAAACCATCACTGCCGAAAAATCAAGACCGTGAAAAACAATCCACGCGAAAATATCGCGCCCCTGCATTAATTGCGTCGGAATGCCGAACAGATATGCGCGATAACCCAATTCGCCTTCCAGCTCGAAGTGAACCCAGCCGAAAACGAGCGGAAACGTAATTGCGGCGGCAATGATGCAGCCCCACATAATCAGAAAATGCATCAGCCAGCGCGTAAAACCGCGCCTGAAAATAAATCTTTGCCCGACGAGATTGGTCGCTACGGTTTTTGCGGCGGTCGTTGTGTTTTTGACGAATTTGCCGCGCTGCCGGTAAAGCTGAAAACCGCGCCAGAAATAAGCTCGCGTCGCCGGACGCTGGAGCCAAATCGTATAACGAAAGACGATTGCGCCGAATGCTACGACGCTGGCGATTGTGTAGCCGAAAAGAGCGGAATCGAAATGTTCGAGATTGCGCGAGCCGACAATTATCAGCAGCGTCAAAACGGCTGAAGCCGCAATCGCCAAAATGGTCGGATGTTTGTAACTGATTTGTTCTTGACGTATCTTGTTAGCCGCAGCAACAGTAGCCATATTTATTCAATTTTCGCTCAAAATCCGGTCGTCAAACGATTGAGGAAATTTCCGTTCAGTTTTAATCAAACCCGAAAGCCGTTTCCGTGCGGAAGCGTACAATCAATTTCTATCATTCAGCCAATTTATATCCTTCTGTGCTGTGACGGGCGTCACAAATTGAAACTTATAAAAACAGCGCCGGAACGATTTTAATAGTTTGAGAAGTTTTCACGCCAAAAATTAAAGCAAAAAAATCGAAAGAAAATGCGAAAAATTTCGCAACAGCCTGAAATTTTAATTGTAAAAGACAACTAGCAAGCCGTTCTCTGTTCGGGGTGCGGAAAAGCGTCGCTCTCGTCTTCGCCGGCGCGCGGCTCAAAGCAGGCGAAATCTTTTTCAATCAGAATCTTAAGCGTTTTTCCCGTGCCCAAATCCTGCTCGGTTTTGATTCCGATTTGATTTGTCGCCGCCCAATTTTCGGCTTGCGGCGCAGGGACGGAAATCGTGATTTTTCCATCCGCAAAATCTGCGCGAACAGTTTCAACGGCGGCTCGCTCAACCCGGTAAGTCAGACTTTTATCAGCAGTTAAACCGAATTCAATTGTTTCTTCGACCGCTCCGCTCTCGGCGAAAGCGGCGACTTCGGTTTGTGTCAATCGCAATCTAATCGAATTATTTCTGACTCTGAGCTTCATAACAAAAAATTTCAGCAATTAAAAATCCTTTCTCTTGCCGAATTTATAACAAAAACGATGCCGCACGGCGGAGTTTTTTTTAATTCGCATTCAATTTGCGGCGTGCCGTTTGCATCTGCAAAAACCGAAGGAGTTCTTTTACAGTTTTATGAACAATCTTAGCACTAAAACAATCAAAGAAATCGCGCTGGAAAAACCGGCGACGATCCGCGTTTTTCAGGAATTCAAAATTGATTTTTGCTGCGGCGGCAAACGTCTTTTCGACGACGCCTGCCGCGTAGCCGGAGTCGCGCCCGAAATTGTTTCGGCAAAACTCGAAGAAACATTTGAAAATAATTCGGAAGCAGATTTTGTCGAAAATAAAACCGCTTCGGAGCTGATTGATTATATCGTCGAAAAACACCACTCGTTTACGAAAAGCGAAGTCGAAAGATTATCGGTTTTGACCAGAAAAGTTTGCCACCGCCACAGCGCGAGCCATAATTTTTTGTTTGCTTTAGAAGACGCCTTCAGGCGTTTGTGCGAAGAACTGCTGCCGCATCTTCAGAAGGAGGAAATGGTTTTATTTCCTTACATCAAACGACTCGAAATGTCGGCGGCAAACAATCTCGCGGCATCGCGACCGCCATTCGGTTCGGTCAATAATCCGGTTCGAATGATGATGTTTGAACATGACGCGGCTGGCGAGATTCTGCGAAAAATGCGCCAAATTACCGAAGATTACGCTTTGCCTGAAGGCGCTTGTATGAGCTTTCGGGCGCTTTACAACGGACTGGAAGAACTCGAACAGGATTTGCACCGGCATATTCATCTCGAAAACAACGTGCTGTTTCCGCGCGCCGTCGAGCTTGAAAATGAGGTTTTTGCAGCCATTTAGAAAAAGGAAATCCGTCGCCTCGCGCGGCAGCATAATAAGACATTCGACTAAATCAACACATTTGACCTTTTACCGAAACGAGATGTAATTTCGTGGTTGGCAAAAGGTCACTTTTTTTTTAATGAAGCAATATTTAGATTATTTGCGGCACGTTTTAGAGAACGGGACGAAACGCGAAGATCGGACGGGCGTTGGAACAATCGGCGTTTTCGGTTATCAAATGCGCTTCGATTTACAAGACGGTTTTCCTCTCGTGACAACTAAGAAAATCCATTTGCGCTCGGTCATCTACGAGCTTTTATGGTTTCTTAGAGGCGACACGAATATCAAGTTTCTTAAAGAAAACGGCGTCACGATTTGGGATGAGTGGGCAGATGAAAACGGCGATTTAGGCAGAGTTTATCCCGCTCAATGGGTTTCGTGGCGCACTGTGAACGGACGCGCGATTAATCAAATCGCCGAAGTCGTCGAGCAAATCAAAACAAATCCAACTTCGCGCCGTTTGATTGTTTCCGCGTGGAATGTCGGCGAGCTTGACCAAATGGCTTTGCCGCCGTGTCATCTTTTGTTTCAATTTTATGTCGCGAACGGGAAATTAAGCTGTCAATTGTATCAACGCTCGGCTGACAGTTTTCTGGGGGTTCCTTTTAACATCGCGAGCTACGCGCTGTTAACAGAAATGATTGCGCAGCAATGCGATTTAGAACCGGGCGAATTCGTCTGGACAGGCGGCGATTGCCATATTTATTTGAATCATCTCGAACAAGTCAAATTACAGCTTTCGCGCGAGCCTTTTCCGCTGCCGCAGCTAAAAATTAAACGCAAGCCCGCTTCGATTTTCGATTACGAATTCGAGGATTTTGAAATCCTAAATTACCAATCGCGCCCGCGAATCAGCGCGCCGGTCGCTGTTTAACTCGAAAATTTGTCGAATCCGCCTCCAAAAGTCATAATTAGTGAATCGAAAATTACGATTTACGATTCACTAAACAATGGCAGGAAAATTAAAAGTCAGTTTTAACAGCCCGCAGTGCGGCTGGATGTCTATCGGTTTTGCGGATGCGCAAGCCGAGTTTCATACAACGACCGCTCACGCGCCGCACCGCGACGCTTTGCCCGATTTGATGAACGCTTTGACCGATCTGCTCGATGACGCTGCGGAAAATCAGGAAATGCTCGTGCAATGGAACCGCGACCCGGAAGAATTCGATTTTTGGCTCAGCCGCGCAAACGGCAAAATCCGAATCGAAATCTGGCAATATCCGACCGGACGCCGATTAAACGCCCAACGCGAAATCGTTTTCCGGCACGAAGGCAAAGTGCATGAAGTCGCCTCGGCTTTTTACGAAACTTTTCAACAAATGTACGAAGACCGCGAAACCGACGAATTCGAGCAAAACTGGCGGCAGCCTTTTCCGATTCGGGCATTTGAGCGTTTCAAACAAAAATATTCGAGCGTCGCAAAATGAAGGAACGCTTACTTGAACTGCTCGCCTGCCCGACTTGCGGCGGGGAAATTGCCGTCGCAGAAATCGTCGAAAAAGAAAACGCCGAAATCATTTCCGCGAAATTAATTTGCGAAAACTGTCGCCAGGATTTTCCAGTAATTCGCGGAGTTCCGCGTTTTGCCGAATTGGATAAAATCGAACCGGACAAAGCTGAAACCGCCAGAAATTTCGGTTGGCAATGGACGCGCTTTACACAGGAGGATGAGCGCTACGCCGAGCAATTTTTAGGCTGGCTGCAACCGGTCAAACCCGATTTTTTTCGCGGTAAAATTGTCCTCGAAGCGGGCTGCGGCAAAGGTCGTCACACAAAGCTGGCGGCTGAGTGGGGTGCTCAGGAAATAGTCGGCGTTGATTTGGGCGATGGGGTGGAATCGGCTTTTGAATTAACCAAAAATCTGCCGAACGCGCACATCGTTCAAGCCGATATTTTCAAGCTGCCGTTCAAAAGGGCGTTTGATTACGCTTTTTCGGTCGGCGTTTTACATCATACGCCCGACCCGAAAAAATCTTTTGTTTCGCTCGCCGCTAAAGTCAAAAGCGGCGGACACATTTCGGCTTGGGTTTACGGCGCAGAAAACAATGAATGGATTACGCGCTTTGTTAATCCCGTGCGAGAGAGCTTTACTTCAAAGCTCGATTTGCCGATGCTTTTTCTGCTTTCCGCAGTTCCGACCTTCGCGGTTTTTCTTTCAACCAAACTGATTTACAGACCTTTGAATCGAACGGTGAAGCCGCTCGCCAGACATCTTTTTTACAATGAATACTTAAATCATCTAGGCAGTTTCGGCTGGCGCGAACAGCACAACATCGTTTTTGACCATCTCGTTGCGCCGACCGCTTTTTATATTTCAAAACCGGAATTTGAAATATGGTGGCGAGAAATCAATGCCAGAGACGTTAAAATCATCTGGCATAATCAAAATTCCTGGTGCGGGTTCGGGCAAGTTTAAGAGTGTAAACGTCGGCTTCCGAATTTTTGACGCATTGTAGCGGCTATGTTACCTTGCCTGATACAGCTTGGAAATCTCAATCAATAAAAACGGGATGAAAAATGTTTTAATCACCGGCGGAGCCGGTTTTATCGGCTCGCATCTGGTTGATCGGCTGCTCGGCGAGCAGAATTGGCGAGTCACAGTCGTTGATGATTTTAACGATTTTTATTGTCCGTCAATCAAACGCGCAAACGTTCAGCCGCATCTTGACAATGCAAATTTTCAATTAGTCGAAGCCGACATTCGCAATGAAATCGCGCTTGAAAACGTTTTCAGAGAACAAAATCTTGATCTCATAGTTCATCTGGCGGCGCGCGCCGGAGTTCGCCCGTCGCTCGCAGAACCAGGGCTCTATGCCGAGACGAATGTGAACGGAACGCTCAACCTGCTTGAACTGGCACGGCGTTTTGCCGTTCCGCAATTCATTTTCGGTTCTTCTTCAAGCGTTTACGGCTGTAGCGCCAAACTACCTTTCAATGAGAACTACCAAATCTCCAATCCGATTTCGCCTTATGCCGCAACGAAAGCCGCCGGCGAGCTACTCTGTCACACTTATTCGCATCTGTACTCAATTCAAATGGTCTGCCTTCGTTTTTTTACCGTTTACGGTGCAAGGCAGCGTCCCGATTTGGCAATTCATAAATTTGCGCGCCTTATTCTCGAAGACAAAGCGATTCCGCTTTTCGGCGACGGCAAAACCCGGCGCGATTACACCTACATTGACGACATCATCGCCGGAATCCGCGCGGCAATGAATTATGCGGAAACGCCTTACGAAATTTTCAACTTAGGTGAATCCGAAACGGTTCAGCTCTGTGAACTGGTTTCTCTGCTTGAAAAACATCTCGACCGCAAAGCCGTTATCGAACGATTACCGCAGCAGCCGGGAGATGTTCCCGCAACATTCGCAGACATCTCGAAAGCGCGTCGGATGCTCGGTTATAATCCGCAGACAAAAATCGAGAGGGGAATTGAAAAATTCAGCAGTTGGATTAGAAAGGCTTTATCAATAACTTTATAGCTTTAAGAATTATTTAGTTGAAAACATTTTCAATATGCAATAACTGAGAACTATTACCTTTTAGCAATTCCGAGTGCGGTGTTTTTCACTATTTTTATTCAACTCTAACTTCTATAATTTAAAATTAATGAAATATAAGATTAGAATTATTCTCATTTTTGCTTGTATCGCGCAGATAATTTTACTAACTCAGGCTATAGTAAAGGGAAAACCCTGGCTTACAGGCGATTCTCCGGTATATATCAATTTAGCCCATTCAATGATTAATGGAATAGGCTATGGAAAAATGTGTCAAGCGGGTTTTGTTATAGAACCGACAAGGCTCCCCGGTTATCCGGGATTTATCGGCTTGTTGTTTGCTGTTTTTGGAGATAATAATTTATGGATAATATTGGCACAATCAGTGTTGTATTTAGCGGCTGTTTATTTCACATATAAAATAGCAATCAAAACTTTTGGTAAAGGAACGGCAATTGTTTTTTTATCTTTTTCCTCTATTTATCCATTTATACCTTATGCCGTAGCGCAAATCTCCCCCGAAATTCCTTCTCTCTTTTTTATTACAGCCGGTTTGTACTTTCTTTCAAACCCTAAAATACTCAATTTAATTCTTTCGGCAATTTCACTATCCGTCGCCGCTTATATTCGTCCAAACCTTATTTTGCTCGGTTTTTTCATTTCATTTTTCTGTTTAATTTTTTCCAAAGAGAACAGAAAAAATTATCTTGTAATTCCCGTTATAGTTTTTATTTTGTTTTTACCCTGGGCGATCCGAAACTATTACACTTTCGGTAAATTCACACCGACCGCTGTAGTAAGCGGGGTTGGCGTATCTTTTTTTGTCAGCTCATGGGAAGGTTTAATTTCACCAAAAACAATAACTGAATTTAACGATAAAGGTACTTTCAACGATGAGGCTCGTTCATCGGGGTTTGCTTCTCAGTTAGAAGGAATAACAAATAAGGTTAGGGAATGTTGTCCCGATGACAATGATGCGGTCGCAACGTCGGTTGCTAACTGTGACAGCTTGGCAAAGGTGACTGTTATTGAAAATGAAATGTTTAGATTAGGTATAGAGAATATAAAAGCACATCCGATGGAATATTTATGGAACTGCTTTAAAAATATGTTTAGAATGTGGTTCACATATTACGGATTTGCCGATTACCCCATATATATAAAATTTCCAATGATTTTATTGGGCGTTTTATCTTTATTACTAGGTATTTGCGGAATTATATTTACGATAACCGGTAATCAATTGAATTTAGGAAATCCTCTTTTAATTTCGCTTTTAGTAACAATATTTTACTTTCCCGCAACATTGTCCTTATTAAATACTCAAGCCAGATATACCATCCCGGCGAGACTGTTATTACTGTTATTTGCTTCCTTCGCTATTATAAGATTTGAGGAAATTGTCTTTGGCGGTTCCAAAACAAAATTTGAATAGTGTTGATAATTTTGGGAATGAAAAGATGTTGTCTAATAAATCGACTTTTGTCGCAGTCAACCGTTTTGGGGAAGCAATGATAAAATTAATGTAATCTTATTGAAAGCATTTTGGCGGATTCTTACTCGGTTTTTATCGAAGAACCGTTAAACTGCATAACCTCTATATTTATGAACGCAACGTTACCACAGGAAATGCAATCGCACACTTACCCTTTGATGTACGAAGTCGAAGGCTCGCACTGGTGGTTTGTCGGGCGGCGCGCAATTCTGGAAAGTTTTTTGAAACAAATATTCCGAAATCCGAAATCCGAAATCCGAAATCCGAAAATTTTGGACGTTGGCTGCGGAACGGGCGCGAATCTTGAAATGCTCGGAAAATTCGGTGAAGCTACGGGAGTTGACATTTCCGCCGACGCGCTCGAATTTTGCCGCAAACGCGGGATTTCTCAAGTCAAACAAGGTCTTGCTGAAGATTTGCCGTTTGCCGACGAAAGCTTCGATCTCGTGACCGCGCTCGATGTTGTCGAACATTTGGATGATGACGTTGCCGGATTAGATGAAATGCGCCGCGTTTTGCGAAAAGGCGGACGGACGTTGATTTTTGTCCCCGCGTTTATGTTTTTATGGGGCGTGCAGGACGATGTTTCCAATCACCGCATTCGTTATACGAAAAAGCAAATTACGGATAGATTGCAGCAAGCCGGTTTTGAAATCGAGCGCGCGACTTACGCCAACATCACATTTTTCGCCCCGATTTTAGCGGGCAGGACTCTGATGAAATTGACCCGCATCAAACCCGAATCTGAAAACAACGTTAATGTTTCCGCGCTCAACCCCATTTTAGGAAAGTTTTTCGGTGCGGAGCGCTTCTGGCTCAAAAATTTCAATTTTCCGTTTGGAGTTTCAATCGTCGTCGTTGCTAAGAAAAATTAAGCCCAAATGAAAATGCTCGAATTTAAACCGACAAATTTAAAACCCACTCAACCAGCCCGACAGCTCGCGCCGGAATTATCTTTATTTTTGCCCGTTTTGAACGAAGAACCGAATTTGCGCCCGCTTCATGCGAAAATTCAAGCGGCGCTGGAAAGTTTGGGGAAAACGGCGGAAGTGATTTATGTTGACGACGGTTCGACCGATGGGAGCTTAAAGATTTTGCGCGCAATTGCCGCCGAAGACAGCCGCGTGCGCGTGATTTCGTTTCGCCGCAATTATGGTCAAACGGCGGCGATGAGCGCCGGAATTGACGCCGCGACGGGCGAGATTCTGATTCCGATGGACGCGGATTTGCAAAACGATCCGGCGGATATTGACAGACTTTTAGAAAAATTAGACGAAGGTTTTGACGTTGTTTCCGGCTGGCGTCGGAATCGGCAAGATAAATTATTGACGAGAAAAATCCCTTCGTGGCTGGCGAATAATTTGATTTCAAAAATCGGCGGCGTTGCGCTGCACGATTACGGCTGTAGCTTAAAAGCGTATCGCCGCGATGTTTTGGAGGACGTTCGGCTATACGGCGAAATGCACCGTTTTATTCCGATTTACGCGGCTTGGTCGGGCGCGCGTGTGGCTGAAATTCCGGTCGAGCATCACGCCCGCGTGATGGGAAAATCGAAATACGGCTTATCGCGCACCGTTAAAGTCGTGCTGGATTTGATGACGATAAAATTTATGGCGTCGTATCAAACCAAACCGATTTACGTTTTCGGCACGTTCGGCTTGATCGCTTTCGCTTTGTCGCTCATCGCGGGCGTGTGGGCTTTGTTTTTAAAATTTTTCGAAGGCGTTTCGTTTATTCTGACGCCGCTGCCAATCATTGCTGTAGTGATGCTGGCGATTTCGGTGCAGTTTTTTTTGATGGGC
>DASVQU010000163.1:0-20381 GCA_036388995.1 Pyrinomonadaceae bacterium
TATACAAAATAAGCAGTCCCTTCAGTTTAGCGGCGGGCTTGCCCGCTTATGGCGTTAAAAGGCGGGCAAGCCCGCCGCTAAACGAACGTTAACTTTTTTATTTTTGCAGTAAATCTGCTAATTCCTGTTTGTTTGGAAGTGAGGTGCGAGCACCCAGAGCGCGGCATTTAAGCGCGGCAACGGCATTGGCGATTTTAAGGCTTGTTTCAATTTCTTCGCCCGCGAGCAAGCCGTAAATAAATCCGGCGTGAAAAGCATCGCCAGCGCCGGTCGTGTCTTTGCAGCCGCCCGGAACTGCGTATGCCGGAGCGGTTAAAAATTCGCCTTCGCAACGAATCAAACAGCCTTCGATGCCTTTGGTTTTGCCGACGATTGGGCAACCGTAACGATTTTGAATTTCTGTCAAAGCCGTTTTTTCGTCGGCGATTCCGGTTAACTTGTGCGGAAACTCGCTCGAAGAAATCAAAACGTCAACAAACGTCAGCAATTCTTCGATTCCTTTGTAAACATTGTCAACATCAACCGATACAATTACCCTAGCTTCTTTTGCCGCTCGCGCCATCAGCGCGCAAGCCTCAGGGTCGTGCGCATCGGTGTGAAGAACTTTGGCTAGTCGCGCGGCTGCGAGCGGCGCTTCGTCGGCTTTGTAGCTCAATTTCGTGCTTCTGTCCCAAATCACGGTTCGTTCGCCGGTTTGCTCGTCAATCAAAATAAAAGCGATTTGCGTCGCGGCGTTTTCGATAATTTCGCAAAACTCGGTATTAACATTTTCGTCGCGCAAAGTTTTTAAGCCGAATTCGCCCATTGCGTCCGTGCCGTAGCGCCCGGCATAAAGCGTTTTCATTCCGAGACGCTGCAATCCGACCATCGCCGAAGCGGTCATTCCGCCTGCGGCTTGAATGTATTCGGTCAGTTGAATTTTAGCGTCCGGCTGCGGATGCTCAGGCACGACGATTAGAAAATCAACGGCATTTGTGCCGAATCCGGCGGCGTCGAAAGGTTTGTCGGAAGAAAGCTCGAAAGGAAATCGCATTGAAAAAGTGCCTTTGGTTTTCAAATAATAGCAGAGAAAAAAAATACCAAAAACTGTTGCAATATGCCGCGCCGATTCGTTAGAGTTCCGAACAGATGAAATAATCTTGCGGCGCGCCTTTTTATCGGCGACGCCTTTTAAAACTTTATAAATTGATTAATCGGAGGAGAAAAGAGAAGTGCCAGAAGCAATGTGCCCGGAATGCGAATCGGACGTTTTTGTTGACGAAGATATGGTGCGCGGCGATTTAGTCACGTGCGAGGAATGCGGAACGGATTTGGAAGTTCTTACGACCGACCCGCCCGAAGTTCGGCTTTATGATGAAACCGAAGATTTCGACGACGAATATGAAGACGAAGACGATTTAGATGACGACGATGACGACGATGACGACGATGACGACGATGATTTAGGTTTTGACGACGAGGACGAAGACGACAAATACTAGCAATTACGAATTTCAAATTACGAATTACGAATTATTGACTCGAATTTCTATTTTCTAAAAAACAAATTCCAAAATTCGTAATTCGTAATTGTTAATTCGTAATTGATTTATACCCGTTTCGGTTTTGTCGAACGGTGTAGCCCGGATTGCGGGCTTCGATTTTGACTGTGTGAAAACGCCCGTCCCGGCGTTTTTCTTCATCGGGGTAAAAAGCGAGCAAATACGACGCCGTTAGATCTTCGGCGAGCGTGTGAAAAAGCGGCTCGAAATCCTTGTCGGTCGCATAGACGCTTTTGCCGCCGGTTTTTTCCGCCAAACCTGAAACGTCCAAAGGCGTCGGCAACGGCGCGCGGTTTTTCGAGAGCGAAATTTTGGTGAACGACGGCAAAGTGACGGTAAAAATACTGACTTCGGCAGCTTGCGCGCGTTCGATAACGGTTGCTGGAGAAACGACATCGCCGACGGGAAAACCGTCGGTCACGACAATCACCGATTTTTTCACCGGAAGCTGTCCTTTTGTGCGCGGCGCTTTGCGGTCGAGCAAGCGAACCGCATCGTCAACCGCGTCGTAAGCATGCGTGGAAAGCCCGTTTTCTTCGCGCAGAAGCCTTTCAAATGCGCGCTCGATTTTTCTTCTATCGTTTGTAAATTCCTGCAACCGCTTGACGTTCATTCCGAAAGCGATAAGCGCAAAGGTCGCCGTTTTATCCGCCAGACGATCAATAAAAACGTTTGTCGCCCGGCGCAGCTTTTCGATTTCTTCGGTCGTCACGCTGCCCGAAACGTCGAGCGCAAATACAATAGCAATCGGACGCGCGCCGTTTGCGCGCTGCGTCTGCTCGAAAAATTCCACATCGCGCTCTTCGCCGTCTTCAAAAATCCGAAAATCTTTCGCCGTCAAACCGCGCACCGGTTTTCCGCTCACGTCAGTAACCGTGACATCAAAGGTCGTCAGATCGGTGTCAATTTTAATAACTTCGTCATCTTGCGCGAGCGAAAACGCAGAAAAAAACAACAAAACGGCGACGGAAAACAAAAGATTTTTCAGATTGAAACGATTCATTCGAGTATTTTGCTAAAATTTGATGCGCGCTTGGCGAGAGATTATACGCCGATTCGACAAAGTTAGATGCGAAAATTTGAGCTGCCGAAAATTTACCCGATTACAGACCGACGAATCTCACATTTGCCGCACGTTGAACAAGTCGAAAAACTAATCGCCGGAGGCGCGCAGTTCATTCAACTGCGCGAAAAACATCTCGCGCCAAAAGATTTTTATTCCGAAGCCGAAAAAGCTTTGGCGTTTGCGCGCCCGCGAAACGTGAAAATTATAATCAACGACCGGGTTGATCTGGCTTTGGCTTTAAAGACGGACGGCATTCATCTCGGACAAGACGATTTGCCTCCCGCCGAAGCACGGAAAATCTTAGGCGAAACGGCAATCATCGGTTTCTCGACGCACAGTGTTGAGCAGGCAATTGCCGCCGTCAAATTTCCGGTTGATTACATCGCAATCGGACCGATTTTTGAAACTTCGACCAAAGAAAATCCCGATGCTGTTGTGGGAATAGAAGGTTTGCGGCAAGTCAGAAAATCAATCGGCGCATTTCCCCTTATCGCCATTGGCGGAATTACACACGAAAACGCCCGCTTGTGTTTGGAAGCGGGCGCTGATTCGGTTGCCGTGATCGGCTGTTTATTAAACCAACCGGAAAATATAACGCAAAAAACTTTTGAATTGATCTGTGAGTTACAAAATTCATAATTGAATGAGCGCTTTAACAATAAAAATAGTTGATAATTGTATTGCTAAGATGATAATTTTATATCGCTCTTTTTAAATGTCTTTGTGGGAGGAGATATGAAAACGTTTTGTCGCCGCAGATTTTCACCGCTCAATCTAAATTTGATTTCTACAATATCGTTTCTTTGCCTGATTTCTTTGTTCAGTATTCAAGCAATCGCGCAGGATGCGGAAAAGCCGAGGATCATTAACAGCGTTCCCGAAAAGCTGCCGTTAAAGATTGAATTTATTAACCTGGACAAAGAGGATTTTCTTAATGAGTTAGAGGTTAAGGTTACAAATACCGGCGACAAAGCAATATATTCTTTAAGATTTGAATTTGAAATTGTAGATGGAAGACCTTCGCTTGATGGTAGGGAAAGTTTCCCTTTGGATTTTGGAAGAAAGGAATTAAGCAGCACTTATGACGACAAACCTACTAAAGACGATGTTCCCATTATACCAAGAGAATCATATACCTTTAAACTGCATAAATCTCCGATTATAGGACTTAAAAAAAGCCTTGAATTAACAGGACTTCCATTTCCAAAAGTATTTGAGCTTGTATTTATAGATTTAACATTCGAGGACGGAACAGGTTTTACAATAAAAGCAGGAGATTATAAAAAAGCAGAGCCTTACAGGAAAAAACTAAATAGGAGCAATACTCTAAACCAGCTTCTTATAAAGAATGTTCCACAACAAATCGGCAATTATTTTGAATGATAATCTAAAAATTCCATTCATCACCCGGAAAGGGGAACAAAATGTCCAGCCAAAAAAACTTCCGCTATTGCTTTTTCGCTGAGTCCATTTTCGCTTTCTGTTTTTTAACTAATATTTCTGCGTCGGCACAGGATGATGAACCGCCTGAGATTATCAACAAAATTCCAAAACATATCCCGCTCAAAGTCGAGTTAGAAAACAAAGAGAAAAAGGAAGTTGTTAAAGAGTTACGAATAAAAGTAACTAATTCTGGAGATAAGCCAATTTATGCGATTGAGTTGTTCCTTGAACCTCTTAATTTAATATCTCCTGAAACTGGTTATCCATATGGGTTCCGCTTGCAATATGGTATTAAACCAGGAAGTACAATATATGATTTAGCCGAAAAGGATGATGATCCTTTAGAACCTGGTGAAAGCTATATTTTTCAAATTAGTAAAAAGAAAGCAGAAACATTTAGAAAAGGACGGGAAAAACGTAATGAAATATATCCAAAGCAGTTCAAGTTAGGATTTCAATTAATAACTTTTGGAGATGGAACAGGCTTTCATTTGGGCGAAGGAATTGCTTTTCCAACAAAAATAGGATTAAAACAAAATAAGAATTTCGACATACTGGATTTTCAGACGCCCAATGTAGTTCTTCAAATGGTTACTTATCTCAGAGTATTTTAAAAGAACAACCCTATTATTTGCAGCATAAAACCGAATCGTTTGTTGATCGCAAAAAACTTGATTTTGTATTATTGAAATGATAACATTGCCAGCATTTCGATTTAAATATCTTTTGTGGGAGAGATATATGAAAACATTCCGCTACTACCGTTTTTCACGTTTTTGTTCGCTTAATTTTCTTGCTTTTTCTGTATTTCTTATCTTTTTACAGGCAATTTATATATTTGGGCAAAATGCCGATGAGTCTGTTAAGCTTGTCAACAAAATTCCCAAGAATCTACCACTGAAAATAGAGATAGAAAATGCCGACAAAGAAGATTTGTTGCGCGAGTTAAGATTGAAAATAACAAATGAGAGCGATAAGCCTATTTATTACCTTGACTTCTTTCTTGAAGTTGCTGATGTGGAGAAAACGGGAGGATTAAACTTCGCTGAACATTTGAGGTTTGGGAGACAGGAATTTGAAAACTGGGACAACCTTGCAAACGCAGACGATCCTTCACTCAAAAAAGGCGAAAGCGTAATTCTAAAAGTCCCCGAAAGTCAGATTAAAGGTTTCGGGAAATTGTTAGAAAGACATAGTTTTACGAAACCGAGAAAATTTAATCTTTGGTTTAGCAATCTTAATTATGGTGATGGAACAGGTTATCACACATTAAGCGCGCTTCCGTATCCTGAAAAAGACTCAGAAAATAAACCTCGAAAACCTGATAACGAAAATCCCTTTTTATCTGGTTCCCCAAGGCGTCCGCGTGGGCAGCCTGTAAACAGCGAAAAACTTGAGTTTTGGTGGCTTTCCGATAATACGTTTCTAAAAATATATCCTTTCAATTATTTTCAACCTCTTATTCAAAATAATTTTTCTCAAAATCTTTCTTCAGGATGCTGTGCGGGAGATTGCAGAAAATTAAAAACCTATCAAAGTGGCGGTTGTCCCGTCCCTGATCCAAATCAACATATAAATGTCTGGATAGAGGCTTGGTACTGTACTGATCCCGGATTTTTTTGTTCAACTCCGAGATATACGCCAATACAATGCAACAACGGTGGCTGGGTTTGGGACGCAGACTTGATAAGTTGTGGCGGCAAGCAGGATTATCAATGTATTCCAACGGGACACGAAGAAGGCGCGCCCGGTTATGAATACGAGTGTTCCGACGGTTTAGACAATGATTGCGACAAATCGCCAAACTGCCGCGACGATTCGTGCAAACAAACGGATTATTGCAAGGACGAATGCGACAAAGACCAGGACGGTTTTACTGCGGCGAGCTGCGGCGGCGATGACTGTGAAGATGAAAATCCTATAATTCCATTAAAAGACCCTATGACACAAGCGCGATTGCCTGAATCGGGACCGCGTTTTTGCGAGAATGGAGATGACGACGATTGCGACGGTTTAAGAGATGACGAAGACCCGGATTGTAATCCGCCACCGTCAAGCCCGACACCTACACCGACACCGACGCCAACCCCGTGTCCGTGCAACGATTGTTTCAACCTCTGTCCCGGCGGCGGTAATTATCCGACAAATTATTCATATTACTGTTATAGCAGCTATATGGTTACGACTTATTGGATTTCGTACGACAACGGGGAGACTTGGAGCTATTTATTGGAAACCTGGGACTATGTGGGCACCACCTGTTCCGTGACTCAAAACTAAGCGGCGAAAGGAGATTGCAAAAATGACTGAACGACAAAAAAGAAACCGAGCATTTATTTTTCTCGCGGCGGCTTTAACGATTACTGCGGCGTCCGGGCTTTATTTTTCCAAACGGCAGCCGATGCAGGCTCAAACCGCCGCTCAGCCCGCGCAGACGAACACGCCGCGCGGAACGAGAATAAATCCGAAAGTCACGCTTTTGGACGAGCCGGAATGGCGGGAAAACGTCAGTTTGGAGGTTTTGGGCAGAGAAAGCAAAGCAATCGTCATCGGCAAGCCGATTCGGGGCGTGACCACACAATCGGCAAACGGAAACGAAGTAACGATTAGTTTCGACGTGCAAATTCAGGAAGCGATAAAAGGCGATTTGCAGCCGAACGCAACGATTAAAGTCAGTATGCCCGGCGGATTGATTAAAGAAGCCGACGGAACTCTGCACGAGTTCAGGACGCCGCGCGTGAGAAAAATGACGCCCGGCAAAATCTACGCATTGTTTCTAAAAGCGAAAAATCCTAACGACAATTTGTTTACACCGCTGCGCGGCTCGCAAGGTATTTATGAAATACCCGCGAACGGAACAAGAGTCGTTCATTTAGGACGTTCTTTTGATTTGCCTCCGGCTGATGACGGACCTGAGATCAACGCTTTTCTTCAAACGATTCGCGCGATGAGAAACAACAGATAAAGCTACCTGATTGCGTAACGCTGGAACATCATCAGTTGCTGAATGCCTTTTTCGGCGAGCAGCATCATTTCGTTCATTTGCTCGCGCGAAAAAGCCTGTTTTTCAGCCGTGCCCTGTACTTCGATAAATTTGCCGCTGCCGGTGCAGACAATGTTCATATCAACTTCAGCGCCCGAATCTTCGACGTAACACAAATCGAGCAGCGCGGTGTTTTCCACAATGCCGACGCTGACCGCGGCGACTTCCTGAACAATCGGATTTCGTTTTAAAACTCCGTTTCTCTGCAATTTTTGACACGCCAGCAGAAGCGCGACGTAAGCGCCCGTAATTGAAGCCGTGCGCGTTCCTCCGTCGGCTTGGATTACGTCGCAGTCGAGTGTGATTGTCCGCTCGCCCATCACGGACATATCAACGACTGCGCGCAAGCTGCGCCCGATCAGTCTTTGAATTTCCTGCGTTCTGCCCGAAACGCCCCGATTTCCGGTTTCGCGCTGTGTGCGCGTCGAAGTGGCGCGCGGCAGCATCGAGTATTCCGCCGTCACCCAGCCTTTGCCTTGATTTCGCAGAAACGGCGGCACGCGGTCTTCGACCGATGCTGTGCAGATAACTTTGGTGTTGCCGACTTCGATTAAAGCCGAGCCTTCGGCTTGCGGCAAAAAATTCGGCGTGATTTTCGTCGGGCGTAGTTGGTCAATATTGCGTCCGTCAATTCGTGCGAAGCTCATCGTTCCCCCATAATTCCACGGCTTCAAGTCTCGCGGGCTGGCTGCCCAAAAATCTTTCGGCGACGCGCGCAAAGCGTTCCGCCGCGTCGGTCACAAAAAAATGGTCTAAATCATCGCACAAACTTCGCGGGCGTGAAATTTGTGCAGCCGTCAGATTAGCCAAATTTTTATTTTTGAGCAAATTCTCGACAGTTTCCGCCGCGGCTTCGCCAGAATCAATCAGTTTTACCGACGCGCCGACGGTTTGCTGAATCACGTCGCGCAAAATCGGATAATGCGTGCAGCCTAAAACGAGCGCTTCGACTTTTGCTTCTTTGATTTTTGCCAGATATTTTGCCGCGATTGAAGCTGTTTCCGGCTCAGTCGCCCAACTTTCTTCGGCGAGCGGAACGAACAGCGGACAAGCCGTTTCAACGACTTCCGCCTGTTGATTAAAATTTTTAATTGCTTTGGCGTAAGCGCGGCTTCCGATTGTCGCCTCAGTTGCAATCACGCCGATTCGTTTTGCGCCGGTTTCCACGGCTTTTCGCGCGCCGGGGTCAATCATCCCGATAACGTCAATTTTTATTGCTTTTTGAATCGCCGGAAGCGCCAGCGCCGAAGCCGTGTTGCAGGCGACGACGAGCAATTTGACGCCGCGCGCGGCGAGAAAACGCGAATTTTCAATCGCATATCGCTCGATTGTGGCGAGTGATTTTGTGCCGTAAGGAACTCGCGCCGTGTCGCCCAAATAAACAAAACGCTCATTCGGCAGACGCTCGTGCAAAGCGCGGTAAACGGTCAAACCGCCGACGCCCGAATCAAAAATGCCGATTGGAAGATGGTTGAGCAAAACAAATCCTTTTTAGAGCGTTAAGATTTTCATAAAAATTGTCAAGAGACGAGCCGAATCGAAGGCTTAATTTATTAGCCGGGCAAGCGCTGAAATTTAACGAAAATGTCTAGACGAAAATTTGATAGCAACTTTCTATTGAGTTTTACCCTCTTACAAAAGTCCGAACAATTTCAGAAGCCTCGATTGAGATAAATCCAGTAACGAAATTAACTTTTTTGGGTGGTTTAAAACTGCCGGAAATTCTACTAATTATACCGGTTTCTAATCTCTTTTTACTTTAAGACTTTCTGTAAGTTTTAAAGCAGCGGTTTCAAATTTCCAATTAACAATTTAACTCTCAGTGCAAGCCAAATCATTGCATTTTGACTGCGCTGTATTTTCATAAAGGAATTTTATTATTGATGAGAAAAATCTGTCTTTTATTGCTTCTGCCGCTCGTTTTCGCAGTTTCCGCATCCGCCCAAACCAACCAGCAAATCGTTAATTACAATAATATAAAAACCGGCATCATATCTCCCGATTTGCTCGAAGACGAAATTCAAACCGGAAACTTAATAACTCCGCAGATCGAACCCGAACAGACAAACTCATCATCGCCCGTGTTAAGAATGTCGGAAGGAAAATCGCTCGGCGCTTTTTCGACCGGCGACACAATAATTGACGGTTTTATCGTTGATTCCTGCCTCAGATACAATATTGACCCGTTGCTCATCTACGCTCAAATGAATCAGGAATCAAAATTTAAGCAACGCGCCATTTCCCACAAAGGCGCTCGCGGATTGATGCAGTTAATTCCGGCGACGGCGATTCGTTTCGGAGCCAAAGATATTTACGACCCGCAGCAAAATATCGAAGTCGGCGTCAAATATATGCGCTGGCTGCTGAATAAGTTTGACGGAGACATTCGGCTCGCGCTCGCCGCCTACAATGCTGGCGAAGGCGCGGTAATTAAATACGGCAGACAGATTCCGCCTTACAGAGAAACGGAAAATTATGTTGCGCGAATTACAACTCGCTATGCCGAAATCGCCAGTTTGAATATGGAAAGCTGGAAATGGGAGCAATAAAGCTGAAAGTAAATTCTCTAAAACAATTTCAATCAAAAAAACGCCGCAGTTAAATTTAACTGCGGCGTTTTTTTATTTGTAATGGAGGCGGCGGGAATCGAACCCGCATCCAAAGGTTGTCGCTCTTGAAATCTACACGTTTAGTCCGTTCTCTTTAGAGTTTCGCCGCCCGAAAGTAAGTGAACTGACAAGACCTTTCGGACAGCTATCCTGACTTTAAATTTCGCGCCAGCCGCAGGCGGAGAACTGGCGCTAGCTCAAATTAAGTGACATCTCGCTCCGTCCGATTTGAGCAACCTGACGGTGAGACGCTCGAGTTTCTAGAATTAACTAGGCTGCGAGAGCCAATTCTTGTTTATTGGCAATTGTTTTTCTCACGGTGTTTTAACGAGCTACCTAGAGTAAGCCCGACGTGCATTCAAAGACCGTACTAACCCCTGTCGAAGCCTGTCGCCCCCAAAAGACGACTTTTCGATTATACGCTTTAACGGCTAATCGGGAAAGTGCGAGTTTTAGAAGCAAAAATCGCACCGAAAGTTGTCTGAAAATCAGGCTTCAAACGCTTTGATAACTTCGTCGGCGTGTTGTTCGACGTTTGGTTTATTGATGATTTTCTTGATGTTCCCCGCTTCGTCAATCAAAAACGTGGTGCGGCTGATGCCCATATATTTTTTGCCGTACATATTTTTCTCGCCGTAAACGCCGTAACTTTCGCTCAATTTGCGGTCAGTATCGGCAAGCAATGTAAAAGGCAGATTAAATTTGCCGATAAATTTTTGATGCGACGCTTCATCGTCGAGCGAAACGCCCAAAACCTTAATATTTTTATCGGTTAAATCCGCGTAAGAATCGCGCAGGCTGCAAGCCTGCTTGGTGCAGCCGGGCGTATCGTCTTTCGGATAAAAATAAAGCGCGACGCGCTCGCCGCGAAAATCAGCCAGCTTAACTTCGTTTCCTTTTTCATCGCGCGCCGTAAAATCCGGCGCAATATCACCTTCGTTTAACATATTTTTCAATTTCTTAGAACATTTTCAAAAATGCGATAAACAGCCGTAACTATAAACTATCAACTGTAAACTATGAACTATCTTGCAAGGAAAGATTTTCTGCAAAACAGTTTACAGTTAATAGTGCATAGTTTACAGTTTGGTTTTCATTTTTGAGAAAGTCTTGTTTTCTTTAAATTTGAGTTATAAAAATTTACCAGCTAAATTTTAATTTGTGAAACCGCGCCGCATTGAAGAATCGCAAAACCCGAAACGCCGGGAATTTATCGAAAATCTCGATTATTATTTTGAAAACGGCTTGATGGTTTTAACCGCGCATTTTTTACGCGAGCGCGGTTATTGCTGCGGCAACGGATGTCGGCATTGTCCGTATCAAACAATTGAGGCAAAGGAAAAAGAAAATCTTCCGATTTCGCCAAATTCGCAATGACAATGATAAAATCGACGGCAGCGATGCCGGCTCATCAAAACTTAATTCTGGATTCTGATTTAATTCACGATTTAATCGAATTTTTAAAAGCTAACGGCGGAAGTCTGCGGGCGAGCGCCGTTGCCGACCAAATTCTGTTAGTCCCGACTTTAAACGAAGAATTCGCGGCTCTGCTCGTGGCGGATTTAATCGCTTTTGATTCGCGCATCCGGCTCAAAGAAAATTACACGCTCGAATTAAACTTGCCTGACACGGACGCGCTTAAGCTCGCCGAAACGGAGTTTATTGTGTTTGACACCGAAACAACCGGAGCGAAACCGCCTTACAGTCGAATGACTGAAATCGGCTGTTATAAAATTAAAAACGGCGAAATTGTTGATGAATTTGAAACTCTTTTAAACCCGCAAACGCCGATTCCGCCGTTCATTTCGGCTCTGACCGGAATCACCGACAAAATGGTCGCCCGCGCGCCGTTGTTTTCGGAAGTCGCGGCGGATTTATTGAATTTTATCGGCGACGCCGTGCTGGTCGCGCACAACGCCGCGTTTGATATTAAATTTTTAAATGCGGAAATCTGCCGCACATTCAAAGGCTGCAAAGTCGCTAACACGCATCTTTGCACCGTTCGTTTATCGAGGAAATTGTTGCCAGATTTAGCAAATCATCGGCTGCATACGGTCGCCGAGCATTTTTCTATTCCGATTTACAACCGCCACCGCGCCGGCGGAGACGCGCTCGCTACCGCCAGGATTTTCGTCAATCTGCTCGAAGATTTACATCGTCGCGGAGTTTACGATATTGGCTCGGCGCGAAATTTGAGCCATTATTTAAAAGGCAACTGCGCGTAAAAAACCCAGCCGCGCATTTTTTGAGCCGTGCCTTTATAAACAAACGGTCTGAAGTTTATTTGGCGCACCGATTGTTCAAACTGACTTTTCCATTTTTCATCATCAAAGTTGGCGACCGCTTCAATAACCTTGCCGGTTTCGTCAATCACGATGTTCACTTTGAGTCGTTTTTTGTGTTCTTTTGAAAGGCGTTCAATCAATTCGCCTTTGTTCTCCATTTGCTGTAGTCGAGCCAGTTCGGTTCGGGTAATTCGCAAAGATAAATTAACATCCGCCGCGGGCAGCGGTTCGATTTTGCGGGTAACGGATTCTATTTGTTTGACGATTTCCCGCGCTTTCTCCTCCTGATCGGTCGTAATTAAAACCGTAGCATATGATCGCAGCGCCGAAACCAGATTAGCTGAATTTTTTACTTTGTCTTTTGCTCCCAAAAATCTTTCGTAAAACGGCAAAGCCTTTTCAAAATTTACATATTGACGGTAAAAATCCGCGAAATTCGCAATTGTTGCGAGCGTCGCTTCATCGTTGGCTCCGAGCAGTTTTTCTCGCGTATCGAGAGCTTGCGCGAAAAAGCCTTCGGCTTCGTCAATCCGCGAACGTGCGAGCGAGGTGCGCGCTTGCGGAGCTTTCACATCGTCGGGCAAATCGAGATTATTGATGATAAGCCCCGCCAATTCGTTCTGCGCCGTTGAGGTTTGGAGCCGCTCCGATTTTGTGTTTCCACGTTTCATTTCCAAAAACTCGCGGAAGAGCTTTTCGGCTTCAGCAGCGTCTTTTTCCACTTTCTCGACAAGTGCAATTTTTTCTCTAACCGGAACCTGCGGCGATTCGATTTTACGGCGATTAAACTGAAAACGTTCTTTCCTGAGAATTGCCAGATTCAAAACGGCGGTCGAAACATTTTCCGGCGCTCCGGTTTTTTGTTCGATTTTGAGTAGTTTTTCGGCGAGAGAAATGGCTTCATCGAATTTAGCTTGACCGTAGAGCACCGAGATTTGCTGCATCAGGCGCTGCCTTTCATCAACCGGCGGGTTCTGCGAAAAGGTCGTTTGCAGCAACAGTAAAAAACAAAAAAATAAAAACAAGGCTTTCTTCATCATCGCCATTTTTTCTCTTTCTGAAATTTTTTTATAACCATATCGCGACGCAGCTTCGGCAGATGATCAATAAAGAGCTTGCCGTCGCAATGATCCGTTTCGTGCTGAAAACAGCGCGCGGCGAGATTCTCGGCTTCGCGCTCGAACCATTCGCCTTTTTCGTTTTGAGCGCGGAGCCTGGCTTTTTGAAAACGCTTGACGACAGCCGGAACTTTGCCGACCGACAAACAGCCTTCATCGCCAATTTGTTCGCCTTCCGTGCTGATGATTTCGGGATTTGCCGCGACGAGCTTAATTCCTTCGCAATCCATCACAAACAACCGCAAGCTCAAATTGATTTGCGGCGCGGCGAGTCCCACGCCTTCCGCCTCATGCATCGTCTCGAACATATCGGCGACAAGCTGTTCAAGCTCTTCGTCAAATTTTGTGACCGCCTCGCCGACTTTTGCTAAAACCTGAGCCGGATATTCTGAAATTTTACGAACTGCCATTAAAAACAAAAACTCTGTGTCAATTCTCCATGTCTTCTCAGTGTTCTCTGTGTTAAAGAATTATTCTCACCACAGAGCGCGCAGAGAAGTCACAGAGAAAACACAGAGAAAATTAATCCTTGGGCGAATTACGCAGAAATCTGCCGCCGCTGCGCTCGGTTTTGCGCCAGGCGTCTTTCATATTAAAATTTTTGTCGTCGCGCTGCTGACAGCTCCAGCAGATGATGCTTTCGCGGTTGTCCGGATGCACAAACATCACGTATTCGTCGGTTTCGCGGTCGCAGCGTTCGCAGCGCATCACGGGTTTTTCAACCGTATTAATATTTTCGGTAATATCTTCTTGTTCAACAATCTCAGGATTCATCTTATTTTCTCCGCAACAATCGTACTTTTCGATGAAAGAAAAATTCCGTCCTCTCTACAACGTAATGCTCCCGGACGAAATCTTCAAGAGGCTGGCATTCGATAACCGTTTTCTCGTCGTCACAGGTTTCTTCCGTAATTAACCACAGCCGTTCGTGATCGGGCGGAATTTCGGCAATTATCGTTTCGATTTGACGCCGCCAGCGCATGGCGGTTCCCGGTTTATCTTCCGCGCCAAAGCGTTCGTGCGGCTGATTTTTTAAAACAATCGGATTCATGCCGCGGTAGGTTAAACCGAGCGGCAATTCATCATATGCGCGAAAGACGATAATGGGTTCGTTCAATCGCTCGTTCGATTCGATAAAAGCCGCAATTCGCGCCCAATCGCCCCGCTTGGCGAGCGGCGAGTAAGTCGAAAAAAGCGAGACGGCGTAAAAAACGGCGAGCAACGCTCCGCTTAAAACGAGCAGGCGCCGCGGCACAACGTTGAACAATAGACTCGCCAAAAACAACACAACCGGAACAAACAGCGCCGCCGCGTGGCGGGCTTCGAGATAAGCCGCTCCGAGAAGAAAGTAAACGACAAAGAAAAATGCCGCAGAAACCGCGACAATCGCGGCGAGAGCGAGCGTTTGGCGGCTCAGATTTCGCGCTTTGTTTTTAATCAGAACAGCAATCAAAACCACTATTAACAAGCGAACCAGCCAAAGCCTGACAACCGCCGGCAAACCCAAATCGGCAGGGAGCGCAAAATTTAAAAAATGCTGCCAAATTATCCGCACGGCTTCTATCGAGCTGGCATCGGGGCGAACATAATCGGCGTTAACGGAAAACTGCAATTTAATTATAAAAAGCAGCGGCGCTATTCCGATACTGACAAGCGCCATTTGCCATAAATAACTTTTCAATTGTTTCCGGCAACCTAAAACAACGAGCGCAGCCGCGTTTGCGACGAGCAGAAAGCCCACGAAATAATAAGCGTAAAGACCGATGATCGAAAGCAAAACGTAAATTGCGCGCGCGGATTTGTTATGTTCATCACCGGCATATCCTCTGTGCCAAAACAGCATCAGCAGCACCGAAAACAAAACCGCGAGCGCGTAAAGTCTGGCTTCGAGCGCCGTCCAAATCAAAAACGGGTGAACGGCGAAAAATGCCGCGGCGTATTTGCCGTAATTTTCCGGCAGCAAACGTTCGGCGAGTTTGTTGAAAACAAAAATCGAGGCGACGGCGCAGAAAACGGAAAAAAGACGCGCGAAAAAAAGCGAATCGTCGAAAATCCGCCACCCTGCGAGCAGAAAAAAATAAAGCGGAGCCTGTCGTTCGCCGAAAACGGTTTCGGTCCAGACAGTTGCGATGTCGTCAGTCGTTTTTAAAGTCCAGGCTTCGTCGAGCCATAAATTCAGCGTCCAGGCGAGCGGCAAAACGATTGCCAGATGAAGCGCTGCGCAAAACCAGACGAATTTCCTGTTAAAACTCGAAAACACAAAAATTAACCGCTTTTGCGATATAAGACCCAGAATAAATCCTCCGCAGGATACGGAAAATCAAATCGGTCTGGAATTAACCGAATGAAATTTTCGAGAGCGGTATTCTCGAATTTATAACGCAGCAGCGATTTGGCGTGCGCGCCGTTGATCCATTTCGCCGGACGCCCGGCGGCAACTTTTTCAAATCCGAAGCGGGCGGCAAAATTGTTCAAGGTCTGCGGCGTGAAAAAATGCAAAACGCTCGGCGGGCTGTATTCGTGCCATTTGCTTCCGAAAACCCGTTCCATTAAGCTCGCCCGATTCCATGTTTCGATTAACAATAAACCGTTTTCGGCGAGCAACCGGCGGGCGTTTTCAAATGCGCCGCGAACGTCGAAAAAATGAGCGACGACTTGAATCATCGTAATCAAATCGAATTCTTCGTCACCGGCGAAATTTTCGAGCGTAGAGGTGGCGACCGGCAAATTAAGATTTTCCCTCGCAAAACGCGCCATCTTCGGGTTTGGCTCGACGCCCGCTGCACGCCAACCCGTTTCCGCGAACCCTTGCAGCACAAATCCCGCAGCAGCGCCGACATCGAGAATTTTTCCTGCCGGCGCGTATTTTTGCAGCATTTTTCCATAGCGTTTGCCGCGTTCGCGCAGCAGGCGCTCGTCGCCCAAATAATCGTGATAACCCGCAGATGTTCCGCCGGAAAAATAATCGTCGTTATAAATTATTTGCGCGTGTTGCGAATCCGCCGCGATTTCGGTAAAACGATGGCGGCAGACTGTGCAGTCGCAAATCCAGAAACCGTGTGTTTTAAAAGCGCGTATCGTGTCACTCGCGCACAAAGGACATTTCATTGCGTTCAAAAGAAGAGCGGACGGCGAGCGGTTTGTTTTGCCGGATGTTCCGGGCGTGTTCGGCGAGATTGACGACGCTGAAATTTTCGCACAAACAATCAAAGATTTCGCTCATCGTTTCGAGCTTTCGTTCGAGCGGTAAATTCATAGCCGGAAAAAATTTAAGTTCGGGCGCATCTTCCGCGCACAGAAAATCGAGCGGATGAAGCAGAATCGAAGGCTCGTAACCGAATTTTTTCGATATTTTGATTGCTTTATCGAAATATTGCCGCGCCGCTAAGGGTGAAAAACTGCTCAGATAAAGAATGTAGCTGGCGTGAATCGGCGTTTTCACGAGCGGAAAAGTCGTTACGGGAATTTCAACCAAATTCCGATTTTCAAATTGCCAGACGTAAGGCTTGAGCGGCTGAAAACCGTCGGAAAATTTACCGAAAAGCTGTTTGCGTTTCGCCTTTTCCTCCGCGCTCATTTTCGGTGCGGTCATAAAATAAAAAGCCCGCGCAAGCGGCGCTAAATATGTCGGAAAAGTCGAGCAATCGTAGTCGTAGCCGCGCCGCGCGAGCGTTTCCAGAACCGTTTGCGAGAGACTGAAACCCGGACCGCGAAAACCTTTTATTTGTTCCGAGCCGGTTGCCGCGAAAATCGCATCTTCGGCGCGTTTTAATTCGTCTTCGATTTCCTGTTCCGTGTAAAGATGCAGCCAAGGTTCGTGGTTAAAAGAATGATTACCGATTTCGTGTCCGGCTGCGTGAAGCGCAGCGAGCGATTCGCGGTTTTTATCGAGCGCGGCGTCTTGCCCGACGACGAAAAACGTGATTTTCAGCCCGCGTTTTTCGAGAAAATCCAAAACGCGCGGGACTAAACGGTCGAGATAAGACGGAAACGATTCCCAACCCTCATCACCGTGCGTTTTCATATACGACCATTTATTGTCCAAATCGAGCGAAAGACTGGCGAGCGGTTTCATAAAGCAGAAGTTAAGCGGATGAAATCAGATTTTGGATTGTTAATCCACAATTTATAAAAGCGAAAAACAATCCAAAATCCAAAATCCAAATCTAAAATCTGATTACTGCATCGGGTCCGCCTTCGACGTGAACCGTGTCAACAAAGCGAATCGCTTTGTTTTCAGTGGTCATCACGAGCGAATGCGTGCGTTTGCCGGCTCCGAAAAAACGGACGCCGCGCATCAAAGCGCCGTCTGTGACGCCGGTCGCGCAGAAAATAATTCGTTTGCCGGGCGCGAGGTCTTGTGTGTCGTAGATTTTATCGGGATTTGAAATTCCCATTTCGTTCATTCGCGCCATCACTTTTTCCTTGCTCGGCACTTTTGAAGCGTCAACATCCAATCTTTCAGGATCGAAAACGAGTCTCGCCTGAATCTCGCCGTTCAGGCAGCGCAGCGCGGCAGCCGTAATGACGCCTTCGGGCGCGCCGCCGATTCCCATCAAAGCGTGAATGTTTGTTCCGGCAACTGCGGCGGAAATCCCGGCTGATAAATCGCCGTCGGAAATCAGACGAATCCGCGCGCCGGCTTCGCGTATATCGTTAATCAATTTTCGGTGGCGCGTGCGGTCGAGAACGATCACGGTCAAATCGTCAACATCGCGTCCAAGTCGGCGAGCGATGTTTTTCAAGTTATCAACGACGGGCGCGTCTATGTCAATTGAACCTCTGCACGACGGTCCGACGACGATTTTATCCATATAAATATCGGGCGCATTAAGAAGTCCGCCGCGCTCGGCAGCCGCTAAAACCGCAATCGCGTTGTTCAAGCCTTTGGCGCACAGATTCGTGCCTTCGAGTGGGTCAACGGCGATGTCAACTTCGGGCAAGTTCATTTTTTGAGCGTCGTCAAAGCTGCCGCCGCCAAGCTCTTCGCCGATATAAAGCATCGGCGCTTCGTCGCGCTCGCCTTCGCCGATCACAATCCGTCCGCGCATCGGAACGGTGTCCATCACCTCGCGCATCGCCTCGACCGCGACGTGATCCGAATGCTTGCGCTCGCCCTGCCCCATAGTTTTGGCTGATTCAATCGCCGCCGCTTCGGTAACGCGCAAAAAGTCTAAAGATAAATCTCTCTCGGCTTTCATTCTCGTCTTCAAATTCTCCCTTAAATTATTAAAAACAGTTCGGCACATCTTAACAGAGAAACACCCGGTTTGAGTAATTGTAGAAAGTTACATTTATTTTTGGCAGTTTAAGTATTTGCATTCGCGCTTAGTTGGATTGATTATATAAGCCAAACCTGTTTCAAATTTTAGTTGTCAAAAAAAGCAGCTAGCTCGCCTAAAGTTAGGAATCGAGAGACGCCAAAAGTGGTTCTTTCTCATCAATAAAAGAAATTAATTTCACAAACAGAAAAATCGTTGACTATTGAAATTGATGAGAGTATTTTGAACGGGAATCGCCACAATTACCTCTTCTCAGGGTTTAAATGTATGGCTCAACTATCGAAAAAAGTAGAAATGTTTATCAGCATTTCTATTCTTGTGTTTTCCGTTTTTGTTAGTGAATTTTTAATTCCCACAGCAAAAGTGGAAAGTGGTCAAGATTTCTCGCAAACCGAGATTCCGGTAGTTATCAAGCCGCTTAAAACTGATAACGGTATAGTTCCTGTTGAAATCCAATGCGGAAAAGTATTAACCGCTCAACCGGACACTTTAGACTTCACCTGTTATTTAATTAATAACACTGATAAAAGCATCGGCGCTGCAAGCGTTGGGTATGCAGTAGTTTATGATTCTAACGGCGAGGAAAAACGGAATAGTCGTTCGAATGCAACCGTCCCTTACATCCACCCGGATTTATTAGACGTGAAAAAACCAGTCGAGCCAGGAGGGAAATTATCCGTTATGCCTCACGGTTCGATAACAGAACCCGGTTCTGTTATTAAAAGGCTGGAACTGGAACCCCTTTATCTCGAATTCACTGATGGCACCATTGTAGGCGTGGGCGGTAAAGATGCGGAACTGATAGCGCGTATTCGAGAAGGAGCAACAAAGTACAGAAATCTGCTGCGTCGAGAATATTTAAACAAAAGAAAATCTTCTGAATCAATTCTTCCACTTTTAGAAGATGAAAAGCCGATTAGCTCTGAAATTGTGGGTTTCGCCGAGCGAGCCGGAGCAACGGCATATCGGAGATGGCTTCGGAAGAAATATGAGAAGAATGGTGTTTCGGGTCTAACCGAAACTTTAGAACAATAGCTTTTTACAGTAATAATTTAGGAGGGATCGTAAAAATGATAAAACCGATTCTTCTCTTTCTTTGTTTTTTAACTTTTAATTGAAGAAAAATTGACAAATCAATCAAAGGCTTATTTTCTCTTCGCGCGGCTGAAAATTAGTAATAGAACATTTTATCTGTCTTCGTAAATCCAGAATTCTAAATTAGGAGGTTTAAATATGCGTTTGAGAATTATAGTCAGTGTTGCAGCAGTGTGGATTTTGGGAGCAATAATAGCTTCGAGTTTTTGGGTAAAAACATCACACACACAAGAATCTAAAGTTAAAGATTTCCAGCTTCCAGTTACGGTTAAGCAATTAGAGCTTGAGAATAGCACAATCCCTGTTGAGTTAAAGTGTGGCTATGCAGAGTTATCTGCACAAAATAGTTTCGAAAAAGTACCGTGCTTAATGGTAAATAATACGAACAAATATATAACAGCCATAGCAGTAAATTTTACGGTTATTCTTGAAGAAAGTGGGAAAACATATTTAAGTTCAAATGTAATTGCCATTGAAACAATGTTAGACGTAGATTTACGCGAAGAACGTAAAAGCAGCTTTATCGCGCCTAAAGGAGAGAGCCGTATAAATCCATTACCAACACAATATAGTGGCAATATAAAAGAAATAATAATGCAGATTGATTATGTTGAATTTGAGGACAACACATCATTAGGAGCTAATATTTCTGGCTCACAAACCATCGGCAAAATTCGAGAGGGCGCAAAGAAATATAAAGAATGGTTGATTAAGAAATATAATGAGAGAGATTTTCAAGATTCCGAAATAGTCAATCTACTTGGACAGCGCCAACCTATTCCAGAAGAACTAAACCTTTCAAGTAATGCTTGGGAAGGAGCTTTTCAATACCGGAATTTTCTACGCAGGACTTATGAGAATGAGGGTAAGAAAGGTTTAGATAAACGCATAAGCAAACA
>DASVQU010000164.1:0-20991 GCA_036388995.1 Pyrinomonadaceae bacterium
GTGGCTTCTCATCAGTCAATGCAAAACGAATCGTAAAGAACTTGAATTGACACAGGATTTTATCGCGCAAATGCTGGGCATTCACAGACCAGGCGTAACTCTGGCGGCTCTTAATCTCAAGGATGCTGGTCTGATTGATTATCGCAGAGGATTAATTAGGATAACTGATAAAGAAGGCTTGGAAGAGTTTGCCTGCGAATGTTATGAAACACTGAAAGCCGATTACCCTTGCACTTAAACAGTTTAAGTCATTCAATAATTGAAATATAATGAGCCAGCAGAGCATTTCTCGCTGGCTTTAACTTTTGGCTTTTGACCTGTTACGAAGTTCTTGCTCTAAACATCACATTTTGCCTTTAATTTGGATAGTTGGCACACAACTGGCACACAAAATGATGAAATTCCCGAAATTCAAAACGAGTAATATTTTTTATAACTCAATGTTTACTGTGAAAAACAAACAAAACAAGACTATGGCAAAAACGGTTTTATTAAGGTGGCTGAAGCCTGAAACCTCGAAAATATAATGTAGTTTATTAGATTTTCCCCTGTCTTTCAGGCTAATCCAATCAGACTACCGAAAGTCGCCCGAAGATGTTTTGGGCGACTTTTTAGTTTCTTCACACACTTTCCACACCTGAAAAAATACATCAAAAAGCGGGCTTGCCAAGAGTCTGTTAGGAAAAATGCTGCCGACTCAGAAGCTGTTGACCCTGCCAATTAATAATTCAGGTAAATGCACGACATCACAAAATAAGAAGATTGCACTACAGATTACTGAGGAGTTTTATCTTCTAAATAGCGATGTAAAAGCGGCTCAAGATTTTCGTAGTGAAGCGGTTTGATTAACACGTTGTCAAAACCTGCTTCTATCGCTTTCTCAAAAGAAGTATTACTGAATCCCGTTAATGCAACAATCGAAACTTTATCAAATCCTACAATTTCTCTAATAAGCTTCGTAGCAGTTGCGCCATCCATTACCGGCAATGCCAAATCCATTAAAATGAGGTCTGGATGGTATTGCACGGATTTTTCAACCGCTTCATAACCATCGGCTGCTTCGATAACATTATATCCATACCACTTTACCAAAGCCTTCATTAAAGTGCGGGTATCATTGTAATCTTCCACAATCATCACTGTCTTCGACATATTGATAATCCCCTTTTGGGTTCTAAGTTTTTCATAGTTAAACATATTTGGCAATAGTTTAGCAATACTTAATATTTATATTTTCCTGATTGAAATATTTTGTAAAATTTGTTTATTGCGATTTGGTAATTGAATATGTAAATATAATCATTAGGTTTCTGTTTAGCTTTAAGTGAAATTATGAAAAAAACAATTCTTGTCGCTGAAGATTATGCCGATAGTCGTATTTTGATGAAATATATTCTTGAAGGCTATGGTTATCGAACATTAGAAGCAACGAATGGGCAAGAGGCTGTGGAAATAGCTCAACAGTTTCACCCTGATTTAATTCTAATGGATATTTCTATGCCTGTAATGGACGGCTTTAAAGCAACGCAATTAATCAGGAAATGTGATGGAATGTCTCGACTGCCAATCATTGCGGTTACTTCACTGGATAAATCTTATTACAGACAAGCGATAGAAGCGGGTTGTGACGATTTGATTAACAAACCTGTTGACTCAAAAGCTTTACAGCCAATTCTCAATCAATATCTCGGTCATTAGTATTGAACCAATCAGTTTGGATTCAATAATCTAAAAATAAAGAGCCGGCAAATTCATTCTTGCCGGCTCTAACTTTTGGCTTAACACCTATAATTACTTTTCGTTCCAAACATTTTCTTTTGGCTTTGATTTTGAGGGCAGTTTCAGCCTCAACAACAAATCACCTTTTTTTTTGTTTATTTCAGTTAAAGAGAATCGAAATATTCCGATTGTTTCGTTTTCCAAAATGACACGATGCAATTATTTGCAATAACCGGATGGTACATTTATTGCATTTATTATTTTGAGGAAAGTAGATGTATGAATATGCAACATAATCATACATTAATAATGACAGTTTAGAAGGAGAAAATTTATGCTTTGGACATTAGTTGTGATTTTGCTCGTTCTGTGGTTACTAGGTTTTAGTTTCGCAGGAGCAGCCGTCGGTAATTTAATCCACATTTTGCTTGTTGTTGCAGTAGTTGTTGTAATCCTTCAACTAATAAGCGGTCGCCGCGCAGTGTAATTACGAGCGCTTAAAACTTAATTAATGAACTGTAATAATCGGTTACTTACAGTTCATATCAATACAACCTGATTGGTTTAGAGGCAATTTATATTAAGAGTAAATTGCCTCTTTCCTTTTGAAGTTTAGGTCTATTTTTTAACGACCGGATTTGATTAATAATCAAATCCGGATAACTTGCTTTCGCTGCTTCTTCATCCCCTTCGCCTGAGGTTTTGAATCAGTTTGACGAATCGAATAGTCCCGCAAAAGTTTGAATCAGCAACCATAAATTCAGTCCCGCAATGACGAGCGCAACTGCCCAGGCAATTGATTTAAGCCATAACGGAGCTACAAACTCGCCCATCATTTTGCGGCTGCCGGTAAACATTACGAGCGGAATCACCGCAAAAGACAACTGCATACTCAAAATCACCTGACTTAAAACCAGAAGGCTGGTCGTGCTGCTTTCGCCGGCGATGATAATCGTTAAAATCGCCGGAACGATTGCGAGAAGCCGCGTTATCAATCGCCGCAGCCAAGGTTTTAAACGAATTTGCAGAAAACCTTCCATCACGATTTGCCCGGCTAAAATTCCCGTAATCGTCGAGTTTTGACCGGAAGCGAGCAAAGCGACGGCAAAAAGCGTGCTTGCAACGGAAACGCCGAGCAGCGGCGAGAGCAGTTGATAAGCGTCGCCGATTTCGGCGACTCCCTGATGACCGGAAAAATGAAATGTGGCGGCGGACAAAATCAGAATCGCCGAGTTGATAAACAATGCGAGCGTCAAAGCGACGCTCGAATCAATCGTGGCGAATTTGATCGCCTCGCGCTTTTTCTCCGGCGTCTGTTCCCATGCGCGCGTCTGGACGATTGCCGAATGCAGATAAAGATTGTGCGGCATCACGGTCGCACCCAAAATTCCGATGGCGATGTAAAGCATTTCCGGGTTGCGAACAATTTCGGTTGTCGGTACGAAACCTGCAAAAACCTGAGTCAAATCGGGGCGCGAAAAAATGAGTTCGAGAATGAAGCAGCCGCCGATTGTCGCAATCAGCGTGATGATGATTGCTTCGAGATAACGAAAGCCTTTGTTTTGCAGCATCAGCAGCAGCAAAACGTCGAAAGCCGTCAGACAAACTCCGGCGATAATCGGAATCCCGAACAAAAGCTGCAAAGCGATAGCGCTACCCAAGACTTCCGCCAGATCGGTGGCGATAATGGCGATTTCGCACAGCACCCAGAGAACAAAATTGACTTTCGGACCGAAATATTCGCGGCAGGTTCTGGCTAAATCCATTCCGGTCGCGACGCCCAACCGGACGCAGAGCGATTGCAGCAAAATCGCCATCAAATTCGACAGCAAAATCACGCTTAGCAATGCATAGCCGAATTTCGCGCCGCCCGCCAAATCGGTCGCCCAGTTTCCCGGGTCCATATAACCGACCGCGACCATATAGCCCGGACCGGAAAAGGCGAGCATTTTCCGTAGAAAACCGCCGTTTTGCGGCACGCGAACGGTGCGGTAAGATTCCGGCAAAGACGGCAGCGGTTCTGTCTGCTCTTGCAAAAACATAAATCCCTTGTTCGAGTGAGTAAAATATAAACTAAAAACTCAATCAAATTTGTTCGGAATAATACTTCAAATATGAAAAATTTTAAAAGAAATAATTTGTTTAGACAAACGCGGCGAAAACCGTATTTGAGAACAAAGCGCCTTTTCCCGTAAGTCGAAGACGGTTTTCCTCAATTTCAATCAATCCTGCTTCAAACGATTCTTCCAACGCCGCGCCGTATTCATCGAGCAGCGCAACGCCGAATTTTCTCTCAAAATCCGTCAAACAAACGCCGCGCATCAGCCGCAATCCCAAAAAAGCGAACTCCGCCCGACGCTCCTTTTCATCCAGAACCGTTTCCTCGACAATCGCCCCGCCCGTTTTTTCAATCAATTCGATGTAAGCGTTCGTGTCCCGCGCATTTGCCCAGCGACGCCGTTCGCCGTCAAACGAATGAGCCGAACAGCCGAAACCGTAAACCGGATCGAAAGTCCAATATTTTGAGTTATGGCGTGACTCAAAACCGGGCAGGCAGAAATTTGAAATCTCATATTGCTCGTAATTTGATTCGGCTATTTTTTCGAGCAGGAATGAATACATTTCGCCCGCCAAATCTTCGTCCGGCATGGGCTGTTTGCCTTCGCTGATGTGTTTTGCGAGCGGCGTCCCTTCGTGGATTTCGAGCAGATAAAGCGATAAATGTTCGGGTTTTAATTTGAGAGCTTCGTTCAGATTCCGCTGCCAATCTTTTAAAGATTGACCGGGAAGTCCGGCGATTAAATCAAAGCTCACGTTTGTAAAATCAGCGGCGCGCAATAAATCAATCGTTTTCCGCACATCTTCCGCAGTGTGCCGCCGCCCCAGCCGTTTCAACTCGTCGTCGTCAAAAGTCTGCGCGCCATAGCTGGCGCGATTTATGCCGAGCGAACGAAAATCCCTTGCGATTTGCGGCGTCAGCGTTCCCGGATTCATTTCCATCGTGATTTCCGCATTTGGTTGAATCGAGAATCGGTCGGAAACTGCTCGCAGAATTTTTTCCGTTTGTTTCGGAGTCAATAGCGAAGGCGTTCCGCCGCCGAAATAAATCGTTTCAATTTTGGATTTTGGATTTTGGATTTTGGATTTTGAGATTTCCCGACACAATGCTTCCACATATTTTTCCGCTAAATCCGATTGATAAATGCTGACGGCGAAATCGCAGTAAGAACACCGCGAACGACAAAACGGAATGTGAAGATAAACTCCGGGCAACATAAAAAGCGAATCGTAAATCGTTTCAAATCATTATACTTTCTTTTTCGATCACGATTCACGATTCGCTTAATTTTCAAGACAGTTTTCGAGCGCGCAGCGCCAGATGTTTTCCAGCGCAGCGATTGATGCGGAAATCGCCGTTTCACCGTTCGATTTGATTTTTAAATTTTTGCCCGCGACCTTGCCGATGATTTGAAACGGGCAACCTCCGACAATTTCTTTTACTTTTTCCAGATTTTCCGGCGCAAGACTGATAACAATGCGCGATGGCGATTCGACGAAAAGCTGTTTTTCAACGGAAAGATTTGGGTCAGAAATTTCGATTTGCGCTCCGACGGCTTTGCGATTCAAAGACGAAAAACAACTTTCGGCAATGGCGACCGATAAACCGCCGTCCGCGCAATCATGGGCTGATTTAATTAAACAATTTTCGGCGAGCGCGATAACGGTTTGCTGAACGCTTTTTTCGATTTCCAAATCAAGTTTCGGCACAGCACCGGATTCGATCATTTCTTCGGTCGAGATTTTCCGGCAGCTTGCGGCGTATTCGCTGACCGACAAATCATCGTCGTTCGTCGCGCCGAGCAGCGCAATCAAATCGCCTTCGGTTTTAAAACCTTGCGTTACGATGCGCCGCGCGTCGTCCAGAATTCCGACCATTCCGATGACGGGCGTAGGCAAAATTCCTTTGCCTTCGGTTTCGTTATAAAACGAAACATTGCCGGAAACGACCGGAGTTTCAAACGCCAGACAAGCCTCAGCCATTCCGTCAATCGTTTCCGAAAACGCTTGCATTACTTCCGGGCGTTCGGGCGAAGCGAAATTCAAACAATTCGTAATCGCCACCGGACGAGCGCCGACGCAAGCAACGTTACGTGCAGCTTCGGCGACAATTAATTTTGCGCCTTCGCGCGGATTGACGGCGCAAAACCTGCCGTTTCCATCCAAACACATTGCTACGGCGCGGCGCGTTTCTTTAATCCGAATTACTGCTGCGTCCGCGCCCGGCAAAACCGCCGTATTTGTTCGCACCATCGTGTCGTATTGCTCGTAAACCCATTGTTTCGAGCCGATATTCGGCGAAGCGAGCAAGGTTTTGAAATTATCGGTGAAATTTAAAATGTCCTTAGTCCTCAATTCTTCGTTCTTTTGGCTTTTCTCCCCTTCTCCTCTTCTCCTCTTCTCCTCTTCTGATTTCATCGGGCGGTTGTATTTCGGCGCTTCGTCGGTCAAAGCCAGAACCGGAATGTCGGCTTCGACGCTGCCATTGTGTTTGACAATCATTCGATTGCCTTCGACGACGCGCCCGACGACGACTCCGTCCAAATCCCATTTGCGGAAAATATCAATCACCTGTTTTTCGCGTCCGGCGTGTGCGACGATCAGCATCCGTTCCTGCGATTCCGAGAGCATCATCTCGTAAGCGGTCATTCCGGTTTCGCGCTGCGGCACGCTCGTTAAATCAAGCTCAATCCCGGTTCCGGCGCGCGCCGCCATTTCGCAGCTCGAAGAAGTCAGACCGGCTGCGCCCATATCCTGAATGCCAGCAATCGCGCCCGAACGCATTGCTTCGAGACATGCTTCGAGCAGCAATTTTTCCAAAAACGGATCGCCGACCTGCACGGTCGGGCGTTTTTCGAGTGCTTCTTCGTCGAACTCAGCCGAAGCCATCGTCGCGCCGTGAATTCCGTCGCGCCCGGTTTTCGCGCCGACATATAAAACCGGATTTCCGATTCCCGACGCTTTGCCGAAAAAGATTTGGTCGTGTCGCACCAAACCGAGCGCAAAAGCATTGACGAGCGGATTTAAATTGTAAGCCTCGTCGAAATAAACCTCGCCGCCGATTGTCGGCACGCCGAACGCATTACCATAATGAGAAATTCCGTTGACACAACCTTTTAAAATAGATTTATTTCGTTTTCCGTGTTTTTCATCGGTCAATTTACCAAATCTCAATGAATTCATCGCCGCGACCGGGCGCGCGCCCATTGTGAAAACGTCACGCAAAATTCCGCCGACTCCGGTTGCCGCGCCTTGAAACGGTTCGATAAAACTTGGGTGATTGTGCGATTCGACTTTAAAAGCGACGCACCAGCCGTCGCCGATGTCAACGACTCCGGCATTTTCGCCCGGCGGCACAATCACTCGCTCGCCGGTTGTCGGCAAGCGTTTAAGATGTACGCGCGAAGATTTGTAGGAACAATGCTCCGACCACATTACGGAAAAAATTCCAAGCTCGGTCATTGTGGGCGTACGCCCTAAAAGCTCGACGATGCGGTTGTATTCTTCGGTTGTAAGATTGTGTTGTGCGATGACTTCCGGCGTGATTTGTTGGTTCATTGATTTTGTAAAACTGTCGGAATTAAAACTAGATTGTTACCAAACTTTGCCGGAAAAGCAAAAACGACGGCTCGTGCGAGCCGCCGTCAAATCAATTTTTCGCGTTTAATTTAATCAGTATCAGCAAATAAAGTTAAAAGTCCAACGACTGTCAACTATAAACTATCAACTATCAACTATTACGCATAATTATTTGCAAAATAGTTTAGAGTTGACAGTTCGCCGCTTATCAGCTTTATGAAAGCTTACGAATTATATTTATTTGACTGAAGGTGCATCTGCCGCCGGTGATAAAACTTTTTCGATTTCCAGCCGCAAAATGTCCGGTTTAACGACTCCCATTCGGCTGTAAGCAATTTTGCCCGCGCTATCAAGCAAAACCGTAAACGGCAAACCGCCTCTCCAATCAGGCGCGACCAACTGAATCGCCGCGTCTTCGTCCGCCGTCTTGAGCAAAAAGGCGGGCATTTCAGCTTTCATTGCCGCCAGAAATTTCGGCACGTCGCGTTTTATTTCCGCCAGATCATCGAGCGAAATTGTGACGAAATCCAAACCGCGCGGGCGAAATTCCCGGTCAATTTTGACGAGTTCGGGAAATTCTTCGACGCACGGCGGGCACCATGTCGCCCAGAAATTTATCAGCAGCGGGCGTTTTGCTTCCGGGTCGCGTTTGAGCAGCGTTTGCAGACCGGCAAAGTCGAGCCGCGTGACTGGAATCAGCGCCGCCGTTTCGGCTGGGGGCGGCGGTTTCTTAACGCTTCTTTTAACTCTAGATTTTGTTTGCCGGCGATTTTGCGGCGTACGCTTCTTTTGCGCGAGCGCAGAATCTGCGCCGCCTAAACCGAGCAAAATTGCGCCGCAGAAAACCGCCAAACGGAAAAATCTCATCTTTTATTTTGCCGCGCGTTTGATCGAACAGCCGAAGGCTTTGGTTTCGGCTTTCGCCACCGCTTTTCCGCCGAGCGTCGCGTCAACGGCGTCTTGCAGCGGGCGGGCGGTGATGTTTTCGCCGCTCCGGTCGTTGTCAATCGCGCCGCGATAAACGAGCTTGCCGTCTTTGTCGAACAAATAAACTTCGGGCGTCACGGTTGCGCCGAATTTGTCGGCGATGATGTTGCTTTTGTCAATCAGCATCGGGAAAGAATAGCTGCGCTCGCTCATATTCGATTTGACGTAATCGAGCGATTCGGTCGCGTTTGAATTCATTCCAATGACGCTGATTCCTTTGGCTTGATAATCTTTCGCCAGAGCGTTGATACGTTCGGCATAACCTTTGACGACCGGGCATTGCGCGGACATAAAAACGATCAGCGCGCCGTTTTTGCCTTTCAAATCGTTAAACGAACGCTGCTTGCCTTCGGTATCGGCGAGCGTAAAGTTTTCGACCTTTGCGCCGATGGCAACCGTGTCGCTGTTATGCGCCGTTCCCGTATCAGGCATCAGCACAAAAGCCAAAGCAAAAAGCAGAACAAACGAAATACCGACGAGTTTTCTTTGCATTTTCATCGCATTTACTCCTCAAAAATTTGAATTACAGAAGGAACTTAAATATACAAAAACGTCGAACTTGAAACAAGTTCGGCGTTTGTTACGCACTAAGTTTCAATTAAGTTTCACTTAGATAAACGAAAAATCGAATTGTTCCCGATAAACGGCGTCGGCTGACAAATCAAGGTTTTTGCAGCTCGGCGAGCATAATGCTGCCGGCATTTTGGTCACGCTGCGCGTAAAGAATCGTTTTGCCGTCCGCAAACACGCTCAAACCGGGAAAAACCCAAAGCGGCGTTTTCTCTACCGATACAATTTCTTTGGCTTGCCCGGTAGAGAAATCGTAGAACATAATTGGATACGGCGGATTTGGATTTTGAGCCACGAAATAAACTCCTTTTTGCGTGACCGTCCAGTAACGCCAATAACCTGCTTCGGACAGTTCCCGCACCGGAGACTCTTCGCCTCCTTCGACCGAAACGCGCCATAATCCGGCGACGCCGCGTCCTTTGGAATAAAAAATCACTTTGCCGTCGGGCGAAGCAAACGACTCGAAACCGCCCTGTTTAGTGATTTGTCTGGCTTCTCCGCCCGCCACTGGAATTTTCCAGACGTTCAAATCGCCGCCGCGATCCGAGCAGAAATAGACAAAGCGACCGTCCGCGCTCCAGGCGGGTAGAACGCTGCGCGACTGCGAATCAGTCAAACGACGCGGCGCGCCGCCGTCGCTCGAAACGATAAAAATGTCTTTGGTGTTTTCGCTCGTTGCGTCAAAAGCGACAAACTTTCCGTCTGGCGAAAAACGCGGACTTCCCGTCAAACCGTTCGAGTCGGTTAGTTGCCGCTGATTCTTGCCGTCCGCGTCGGCAATCCAGACTTCCTGATTTCCCGTGCGGTCTGAGATGAAAACCACGCGCGAGCCGTCCGGCGAAAATTGCGGGCTGTGGTCGGCGCGAGTGGAGTGGATGAAAATTAACGATACTGCCAGTTGGTATCTGAACGGCGGAGTGGTTACTTTCTCAAATATGGGGCAAGGCTGTGGAAGTATTACTTATCAAGGTCGCCTGAGCGATGCAAATGCTGCTGCAAACGGGCAATACGATTTACGTTTTACCGTTTTTAGTGCCTTGACGGAAGGTGTAGCGCAGAGCGAAGCCCTGATAGTTGAAAACGCGCAAGTCAGAAACGGTGTTTTTACAGTGAACTTAAATTTCGGTTCCTCGTTTTACAACAACCCAAACGCTAAATTTTTGGAAATCGCGGTCAGAGCGGGAGCCGCAAACGGCAATGATCCATTCACCGTTTTAACGCCGCGTCAAATAATAACTGCTGTGCCTAGCGCTATCAACGCGCAATACGCGATGAACGCGGCAAATGCGGTAACTGTGACGAACGTGACGAATGCAACGAGCGGATTTAATGTGAACGGCGGACATTTAGTTCTTAACAACAATATGCTACGGCTGCGTACAGCAGACGACGCCAATCACGGTTTGCTTTATTCATCCGCCATTGACGGCGTTGAATTTCGGGGTAATTCGGGATTCAGATGGATGACAGGCATGAACGGCGCAAATCAGCGAATGAGCTTGGACGCAGCCGGCAACCTCACCATCGGCGGCAACTTAACAGTCAACGGTACAATCAATGGGACGAACAACACCAACTTCATCCAGAACACGACCACACAGCAGGCAAACTCGAATTTCAACATTTCCGGTAACGGCATAATTGGCGGAAATCTGACTGTCAACGGAACGCTTAACGCAACGCTTCCCGCAGGCAGCACGAACTACATTCAAAACACGACGACACAACAGGCTTCGACCAACTTTAACATTTCCGGTAACGGAAGAGTCGGCGGAAATTTCGGTGTCGGCGCCATTACACCTAATTTTAAGCTGCACCTTCTTGCCGATGGTCAGAACGGCATCAAGATTCAATACACAGGAACGGGCGATTTTCCGCAAATTAGGTGGACGAACGATTCGGACGCGCTCAAAGCGGCGATTTCCGTTGACACCGGAATGAACCCGCAAATGAACTTCCATGTCGGCGGCTCCGACCGAATGTCGATTGCTTCAAACGGCGATGTCAATATTTCCGGCACAATTACCAGTGGTTGCCGAACCGGATTCACCGCAATTGCCGGCGGACGTTTGTGCGTTTCGGCGATGCAGCCGTCGGCGACTTTTCGCGCCGCAATGGAAATCTGTAGAAATATGACGGCGCGGGTCGGCGACAGTGCAGACGTAATGCTGACTTTCTCGCAGAGCGGATTCAACTACTTTTTAACAGACAATCCCGTTAGCAGCAATGACCCTAAAGGCTGGCTGGCGGATATTGTCGGGGACAACGTGCGGGCGACCTGGAACGTCAACGGTCCGACCAGCGATTTCGATGGTTCGCCGCTGAACATTTATGACGGCAGCAACGGAAGCGCGCCGACGCTGACCTTTCGGTGCGTTTATTAATGAAAGTTGATGCCGCAAACAGCCGATTTATATTTGTGCCTTGACTCGAAACTGTCGAATGCGCGAAAGGGCGGGAGATTTGTCCCCGCCCTTTCGTTTTAAAGTTAAATAAAGCTGCTTACGACTTGCTTTCGCAACTTTGTTTTATCAAATAAAAGCAAAATCGAATTGTTCCTGATGAATAGCGGCGTCGGCTGTCAAATCAACCGAGCCGAGGTAATCTTCGATTTCCGTCAAAACGTCGCGCTCCGTTGTTCGCAAAGCTTTAGCGATTTCTGGATGAACACGCAAAGTGACTTGTTTGTAATCATCCATTTGTTTTGAAAGACGGCGCGATTGGTCGAGAATCTCATAAGCGACCGTTTGCGCCGATTTAATCAAACCCGCGCCCTGACAATAATGACACGGCGCGCAGAGCGTGCGTTCGAGCGATTGTTTGACTCGCTTTCTGGTCATCACAATCAAGCCGAAATCGTTGAACGAAAGAACTTTCGTCGGCGATTTGTCGTTTTGCAGAGCTTCCTGCAACAACTGCAAAACCTTTTGACGATTGCGCCGGTCTTCCATATCAATCAAATCCAGCACAATAATTCCGCCCAAATCACGGAGGCGAACCTGGCGGGCGATTTCTTCGACCGCTTCCATATTCGTTTTCGTGATCGTGTCTTCCAAACGGTTTGCGCCTTTGCCGACGAATTTGCCGGTATTAACGTCAATCGAAACGAGAGCTTCGGTTTGATTGATGACGAGATAGCCGCCGGATTTGAGCCAGACACGGGGTTTGACGGCTTTGTCAATTTCTTCCTGCACGCCGTAATTTTCCATTATCGGCTCTTCGCGCGTGTAGAGCTTGACGCGGTTCGTCATTCTCGGAGCCATCCGGTTGATAAATTCGACAACCCGCTGAAATTCGGCTTCGTCATCAACGCGAATCGCCGCGAAATCGTCGGAAAGCTGGTCGCGCAAAATGCGTTCAACCAAGTCCAAATCCTGATGAACCATCGCCGGAGATTTGGTGCGTTCGGCGGATTTTCGAACATCCGTCCAGGTTCTAACCAGATAACGCGCGTCTTCACGCAGATTTTGTTCGGAGATTCCGATGCCTGCGGTGCGGACGATAAAACCGCCGGAAGGCACGTCTTCCTCCTCGCGGATTTTTTGAATCAGAGTTCTGAGACGATTTCTCTCGCTGCCCGATTCGATTTTACGCGACACGCCGACGTGTTCAATTGTCGGCATATAAACCAAATATCTGCCGGGCAGAGCGATGTGCGAGGTAATTCGCGCGCCTTTTTTGGCAATCGGCTCTTTGGCGATTTGGACGAGAATTTCCTGACCTTCGCGGAGCAAATCGGTGATTGTCGGCTGGCGGCGACCACCATCGCGACCGCCTCTTTCACTTCTTTCGCTCCGCTCACCTCTTTCGGGTCTTTCGCCGCGTTCCTGACCTCCGCGCTGTCCGCCGCGCCGGTCGTCGCGCTTCGTTTGCGGCGGGCGCCCGTTATCTTCGGCTGCCGTTTCGGCGACTTCGACAATTTCAACTACAGCTTCCGGTGCTTCGCCGGCGTCCTCATTTCCGTCTTGCGCCGCGCCGTTTTGTCCGCCGTGCGGCGGGCGATTGCCGCGCGGCGCGCCGCGACGACCGCGACCGCCGCGACGGACAGCCATTTCCGAACGAAATGAACCGATGTCGTCAACGCTTGCGTCCGCATTGTCGTAATCCGCCGTCATTGCGTCCGAAGGCGAACCGGAATCCGCGTTTCCGCGTTCATCCTGAACCGTATTTTCCGTATTTGAATCTGTTCTTTCATTGCGCGAAACATTCTCGACGTTTGATTTTCCGCCTGTTTCACCGCGCGAATCTTCGGTTGATTCGACGTTTGCGCCGTCGTTCGGGTCGTTTCTCGGATTTTCCGTCTGCATTTTCGCCTCGTTGTTTTTGCGGTTTCTGCCGCCCCGCTCGCCCCGGCGCGAAGATTGTTTGGTTTCGGTTGCGGTGCTGTCAGAGGCTTGCGGCTGGTCGTCTGTCGCCGGAGCTGCGGCGCTCTTTTTCCCGCCGCGTTTTCCGCCTCGTCTGCCGCCCGTTTCTTTTTGCGTTTCTTCTGCGGGCGCAGGAATTTCTTCGGTTGCGGGCACTGTGGCTTCGGCGATTTCCGTTGGGGCTGATTGTTGTTTTCTGCCGCCGCGTTTTCCGCGACCGCGTTTGCCTTTTTCCTGCGGCGCGGCGGTTTCGGCTATGGTCGCAGTCGGTTCTTCATCGTCCGCAATTCGCTCGAAACCGCCGCTTCCGGTTTCGAGACGAAGCGAGCCGACAGCCATTGGAGGCGTAGGTTCGATTTCAAATTCGGCGGCGCGGACGTGATCTGTAATGCGTTCCTGAATTCTGGCTTCTTTGAACAAATCGCCTTCGGTTTCATCGTCAACAATTCGCTCGAAACCGGATTCGCTCGCAACAAACGGTGTAGCTTCTTCAATTTCTTTGACCGGTTTGAGCTGAATATTTTTCGGGGCGGCAATTTCGATAAAGCTCGAATCGCTTTCCTCAATTTCGTCTTCAACCGAAACGAATTCGTCTTGCGCCAAATCTTCGGACAAAAATTCTTCCGGCAATTCGGGCAGCTCTTCGATTTCCGGTTCTTCGATTGCAGCGGCGGCAATCGGTTCGGCGCGTTCCTGCGCGGCTTCCATTTGCCGTTCGCGTTCGAGACGCGCTTTTTGGACGCGCTCGGCGGCGGCTTTCGCCGCGTCCGTCGCTTCGCCTTTTTTCGTTTTTTCCATCACGATGCGCTCGAATTCTTCTTCTTCGTCGAAGAAATCCGAAACGTACAAAAACGCATCGCGTTCGAGTCCGATGTCAACAAATGCGGACTGCATTCCGGGCAGCACGCGCATCACGCGACCTTTGTAGAGATTACCGACGACGCCGGAATTTTCCTCGCCGCGCTCAATATAAAATTCCGTCACTTTGCCATCTTCGAGAATGGCAATCTTTTTTTCGCGTCCGTTGACGCTGACAATCATTTCTTTCGCCATAAATGGGCTTTTTCCCTTGACCTTTTTTTAAAATATGAAGTTTTTACGGAAGATGTGCGCTGAAATGGCGGAAAGAGCGAGCGGATAAACTTTGCGCTTGAGAGCTGCAATTTTCTAAATTCGGACGAACAAAAAATTCCTCAGAATTTTCGTCGTCGAGCAAGAGTTGATTCAAGCTAAAACCTTTTCGCCGTCAAAATCGGGGAGCGCCCTCGTTTTTAAAATTTAAAATGCGCTCTAAACCCGTTTTCGTTTCTTCGTTCTTAGTCGCCAAAAGCGATTCGCGCGCTAAAAGCGGCAATTTCTGCCGTTGTAAAAATGCGCATCGCTCGTGCAAAAATCTTTCGCAAAACTTCTGTTGTACGGCTTCGAGTGAGAATGCATTAAAAAAAACGCCACAGCCAAAGCCAACTTACAAAGTATAAACGACTTTTTCGCAGATAGGAAACCTAAAATGAAAAAGGCTCGTAAAACCACCGGAATTTTTTGTCACAAAACTTTCCGGTGCGGTGTTTATTAATTGAGCGTCAACAACTCCATTTCTTTGGATTTAATTTATGAAAATATTTTTACTGCTATCCCTCTTTGCATTTTCGGGCGTTTTTAGCTCTTTTGCACAAACACTTACTCTCCAACCACCGCCGCCTTCGCCGGTTCCGACAGTCAACACCAAAACTGATGCATCTCTAAATGCAGCCCCCGCAGCATCACCTCCGGTTGAAACGACCGGCTCGAAAAGCTCCGCCCAGGCTGAAAAACCCGTTCAGCCGACAGAGCCGTCGTCGAGATACGTGAGAAAAGACGCGGCTGTTCAAATTCCGCGACTCGATTCTCCTCCCGTTATTGACGGAAAACTCGATGATGCAACCTGGCAGCAAGCTGCCCTGTTCGGAGATTTTGTCCAAACTCAGCCCGGCGATAACGTCAAACCAACTCACCCGACAGAATTTATGATGGGTTATGATTCAAAGAATCTTTACCTTGCTTTCCGAATTATTCAGGACAAAGACAAAGTTCGAGCAACTGTTGCCAGACGAGATAATATTTTTAACGACGATTACGTTCTGGTTCATCTCGATACTTTTAACGATCAAAGACAAGCCTATCTGTTGTTTTTCTCTCCTTTGGGAATACAAGCCGACGGAACTTTCACGGAAGGACGCGGAGAAGATTACAGTCTGGATATTGTAATGGAATCGAAAGGCGTTTTAACCGAAGATGGTTTTACGATTGAAGTCGCTATTCCGTTTAAATCACTTCGTTATGAAGCCGGTAAAAACAAACAATGGGGACTTCACATTAATCGCAGAGTTAAATACAACAACAACGAATACAATTCCTGGATGCCGACAAACCGCAGTATTTCGGGATGGTTAAATCAAGCCGGTCGAATTACGGGTATGGAAGGAATCGACACGACTCGTCAGCTGGAAATCAATCCCAGCTTTACCGTTTCTGAATCAGGCAGACGCACAATCCATACTTTCGACGGCAATCCGAACGGGCGTTATATCAATGAAGGAATCAGAGGCGAATTCGGGATGACTGCCAAATTCAGCTTAACGCCGACGATTACGCTTGATTTTGCTTACAACCCGGATTTCGCGCAGGTCGAAGCGGACGCGCCGGTTTCGACTGCCAATCAGCGTTTTCCGATTTTCTTTCAGGAAAAACGTCCGTTCTTTTTGGAAAGAATTGATATTTTTCAATCACCGATGAACGTCGTTAACACTCGCGCGATTGTTGACCCTGACGTTGCGGCGAAACTAACGGGCAGACGCGGGAAGAACACTTTCGGATTGATGTACGCTTCGGACAACGCGCCGGGAAATTATTCAAAGGACGAGCGCGTAAGTCTGCTTAATTACCGAGATCGCTGTCACCTTAATCCAAACGTAAATCAAGTTTGCGGAATCGAGCGATTCCTTGACGAAAACGCTCAAATCGGAGTTTTGCGCGTTAAACGAGACGTCGGCAGACAGCATAATTTGGGATTTTTCGCGACGACTTACAATTTCGTTGACCGGCATAATAATGTCGTCGGAATTGACGGTCGCTTTAATTTGAGTGAAAAAATCGTAACGGATTTTCAAGTCATCGGAACGAATACGCGCGGCAGATTTTACGACGCCGATCTTAATCAAAACAATTATCGCACCGGAAACGGAGTTGGTTACAGAGCTTATCTTTCGCGTTCGGACAGAAATTTGAATATGAATTTCCTGATGACGGGCAGAAGCAGAGAGTATCGCGCCGATGTCGGATTTTCAAATCGCGTTGATACAAATTACGCGGGTTCTTTTATTCAATACCAAACAGACAGAGATGCAAAGAAAAGCATAATTTACAAACGCCTTTTTAACGAAAGCAACATCAGCTACGATTGGCGCGGACGCTCACAGCTTTTTCAATCAAACACACAGGGAATGCTTGCTTTTCAACGCCAGACTTTCGTTGGCGGCGGCGTGGAATTAGGTTACGAGCGCGTGTTTGAACACGAATTCGGTCGCAAGCGAACCGCGACCAGAACCGGCGCGTTTTACGGACCCGACTCGGAACGTTCGGCTCATCGCCAGGAACTTTACGGCTTCATCGAAACGTCTCCGATCAAACAAGTGTTTTTCTTAGGGGTTTTAAGCTACCAGAAGGGCGTTTTGGATTACGATTTCGGTGCTGGACGAAAATATCCGCGCATCAGCCCGGCGGCTTTGCTCCTCGGACAAGATGCTCCATATGATCCGGGCGCGGGCGATATGCTTTTTATCGAATCTTCGGTGCGCTACCAGCCGACAGCCGCTTTGCAGGCTCAGCTCAATTACAATCGCCGCCGCTTAACGCGCAACGATACGGGCAGAGTCGCTTTTGACGATCACATTGTCAGTTTGCGTTCGACATACCAATTTAACCGCAACACATTTGCACGCCTGCGGCTCGATTATTCAAATATTTCGACGCGGCTTCGCCCGCAGCTTGTTCTGGGCTGGACGCCAAGCCCCGGAACAGCCATTTACGCCGGTTATAATGACAACATTAATTACAACGGCTTTAATCCCTACACCGGAGTTTACAAATCCGGTTTGAGCGGCAACGAACGCACGTTTTTCATCAAAGCGTCGTATCTTTTCCGCAAGAGCTTTTAGAATCGAAGACAAATTAAAAGAGGAAAAATGAAAAAACTATTAGCCTTATTTTTATTTTCGCTGGCGATGTCGTTTACGGCGAACGCTCAAACAAAAGACGACAAAGAAGCCGTCAGACAAGCGGCTCTTGATTACGTCGAATCAATTTACGAAGTTGATCCTGCGAGAGCCGAGCGCAGCGTTCATCCCGATTTAGCCAAACGCGGCTTTTCCGTCAGAAAAGGTGAGACCGCTTATACACCGAACATAATGACGTTTACGCAATTGGTCGAACTGGCGAAAACCTACAACAAAAACGGGAGAATTCCGAAAGACGCTCCGAAAGAAGTCGTCGTTTACGAAGTCTCGGATCAGACGGCGAGCGCCAAAGTAACCGCTTCGTGGGGAATTGATTATCTGCATCTCGCCAAATACGACGGCAAATGGAAAATCATCAATATTCTCTGGCAAAGCCCGCCCAAAACAGCCAAATAACGGAAACACAAAATAAACCGAAATTTTGATTAAAAAGCGGCAAACAAAATAGTTTGCCGCTTTTTCTTATTTGACAATCAAAAAGTTAGGGATTTTAGAGCAAGTCAGAACCGGGAGCGGTAGCGACTTGGTTAGATCCGCAAAACCCGGTCGCTACCGCTCCCGGTTCTGACACGGACGAGCAATATTTATTTTTTCGTTTTTTGCTCATTTGCCGTCTGTGACGTTGAAGTAACATTAAAAACGTATTATTTTTAAGCCAAGATGATTTGATGTCTTCACTGGTTTTCAAACTAATTGAAATCCGAAGAAAAGAAAGCCCATCATAGAGGTAAAAACAAGTGAAACCGACTGATATTAAAGACCCCGAATATTTTCATAAAGTCGTGGACTGTCAATATGCCTGCCCGGCGCATACACCGGTTCCCGAATACATCAGGCTGATCGCCGAAGGCAGGTACACCGAAGCCTATATGATTAACTGGGATTCCAATGTGTTTCCGGGAATACTCGGTCGGACTTGTGATCGTCCCTGCGAGCCTGCCTGTCGGCGCGGTCGGATTGAAGCCGAGCCGGTGGCGATTTGTCGTCTGAAGCGCGTCGCGGCGGATAATAAAAACGGCGTCAAAGCTTTGATGCCGCAGGCTCCGTTTAAACCGAACGGCAAAAAAATCGCCCTGATCGGCGCGGGACCTGCTTCACTGACGGTCGCGCGCGATTTAGCGCCGCTCGGTTACGAGCTTCATTTGTTCGACGAGCAGAAAAAGGGCGGCGGTTTTATGCTCAGCCAGATTCCTTCATTTCGGCTGCCCGAATCGGTTCTGGATGAAGAAGTAAATTACATTCTTGATTTAGGCATTCACACTTTTTTCAACACTTACGTTTCAAGCTTGAAAGAAGTTTTAGATCAGGATTATGACGCGATTTTTGTCGGCAGCGGCGCGCCGAAAGGAAAGGATTTGCCGAAACTTCCCGGACGCTGGGAAGCCGAAAAAAATATTCACATCGGAATCAACTGGCTGGCAAGCGTCGCGTTTGAACACATTAAATCAATCGGCAAAAACGTTCTGGTCATCGGCGGCGGAAATACGGCAATGGATTGCTGCCGAACCGCGCGTCGTCTCGGCGGCGAAAATGTCAAAGTCGTCGTTCGCAGCCCGTTTGCTGATATGAAAGCGTCACCGTGGGAAAAAGAAGACGCGATGCACGAAGACATTCCGATTTTTGACAATCACGTTCCGAAATCTTTTGTGGTCGAGAACGGCAAATTGAAAGGAATGACTTTTGAAAAAGTCGAGGCTGTTTATGACGAAAACGGCAAACGGCGTTTGGTTCCGACTGGCGAACCCGACGTTTTCTTTGAGGCGGACGACGTTTTGCTGGCAATCGGACAGGAAAACAGTTTCCCCTGGATCGAACGCGGAATCGGCGTCGAATTCGGCGAATGGGATATGCCGATTGTTGATAAAGTGACGTTTCAATCAACGCATCCGAAAGTTTTCTTTGGCGGCGACGCGGCTTTCGGTCCCGAAAATATCATCACTGCCGTCGCCCACGGACATCAGGCGGCGGTTTCGATTGATCTCGTTTGCAAAGGCGAAGATATAAATAAACGCCTCTCGCCGTATGTTAATTTAGTCAGCCAGAAAATGGGAATTCACGAATGGGCTTATGACAGCGAAATCGCACACGACCCGCGCTACGTCGTTCCGCAAGCCGATAAAAAAATTACGCTGACAAATCGCAAACAGGAAGTCGAACTCGGATTCGATTTAATGACCGCTTTTAAGGAAGCCGAACGCTGTCTGAATTGCGATGCGCAAACGGTTTTTACCGAATCGAAATGTATCGAATGCGACGCCTGCGTGGACGTTTGCCCAACGGCGTGTATTACTTTTACGCCCAATGCAGAGGAAAGCGAATTACGCCTAAAACTCAAAGTCCCCGCGCTTAATTTAAAGCAGGAGCTTTATGTTTCCGAAACTTTGCCGACTTCGAGAGTTATGGTCAAAGACGAAGATGTCTGCCTTCACTGCGGTTTGTGCGCGGAAAGATGCCCGACTGCGGCTTGGGATATGCAGAAATTCTTTTATAACGTCACAAAAGCGGGAAATGGTTGTAGTAGATGAGCGAAGTAAAAATCAACGATTTTGTTATCAGATTTGCCAACGTCAACGGAACAGGCTCAGCCAGCGCGAATTCTCTTTTCACCAAGTCAATTTTCCGAATGGGCGTTCCCGCCACGCCGAAGAATATTTTTCCGTCGAATATTCAGGGATTGCCGACGTGGTATGAAGTGCGCGTTAGCGAAAAAGGCTATCTCGGACGGCGCGAAGGCATTGATTTGATGGTCGCGGTCAACCCGCAAAGTATGCTCAAGGATGTGGCGAGCGTCAAACCCGGCGGCTATTTTCTTTACGACAGCACAAAACCTTTGCACGCGCAGTTTATCCGCGAAGACATAAATTACATCGGCATCCCGATGACGGCGCTTTGCAACGACGCTTTTACCGATCCGCGCCAGCGGCAATTGTTCAAAAATATCGTTTATGTCGGAGCGCTTTCCGCCCTTTTTGAAATTGAGTTTAACGTTTTGGAAGAGCTTCTCGGAGAGCAGTTCAAGGGCAAGGAGAAGTTGATTGAGCCGAACATCAAAGCCTTGAAAATGGGAGTTGATTATGTTCAAAATCATTTTGAATATCCGCTCAATATTCGCGTGGCGAGACGCGATCTGCTTAGGGATTCGATTTTGATTAGCGGAAATACCGCGTGCGCGCTCGGTGCGATTTACGCCGGAGCGACCGTCGCCGCGTGGTATCCGATTACGCCTTCGACTTCGGTTGTGGACGCTTTCGCAAAATACGCGAACAAACTGCGAATTGATAAAGAAACTGGCAAAAAGAATTACGCCATCGTGCAAGCTGAAGACGAATTGGCGGCGATTGGAATGGTTATCGGCGCAAGCTGGAACGGAGCGCGTTCGTTTACTTCAACGAGCGGTCCCGGCGTTTCCTTGATGAACGAGTTTTTGGGACTGGCTTATTTTG
>DASVQU010000165.1:0-3195 GCA_036388995.1 Pyrinomonadaceae bacterium
AAACGCTGGTTTACGCGCGCCGTTATCGCGCAAATTGTCGCCGATAAGCTGCAATCAATGGATTTAAAATATCCGGCGGTTTCGGAAAAGCAAAAACAGGAAATCGAAGAAGCGCGCCGAATCCTTGAAAATGAATAGCCGGTGAATTTTCGAGTATTGAAATAAAAGATAATGTTTTTATCCACAGATGAACGCAGATATACAGATGATTAAATCTGATTTTATCTATATAAATCTGTGTTCATCTGTGGATAATTTTCTTCCGAATTATATTTTGTTCATCATTATTTTTGAATTATGAAAACAACCGATTTTCTTGTCCGTGCGGGCAAAAAGTTCAGCTTAAAAAAGCATCAACCGGATTTCACCGGCGATTACAAAAACAAGACTGACGCCAGACCCGATTTGGCGGCGGACACGAAACTTCTATTTGAATGGCAGGAAAAGCTTTTCGCCGAAGAAAAACGCGCCTTGCTCGTCGTGTTTCAGGGAATGGACACGGCGGGCAAAGACGCGGCGATTAAAGCCGTAACGACCGGCGTTAATCCGCAATGGTTTCGCGTCGCTTCTTTTAAACCTGCTTCCGAAGAGGAATTGCGGCAGGATTATTTGCGACGATTTTCGATGAAGCTGCCCGAACGCGGGCTGGTCGGAATTTACAATCGCTCGCATTACGAAGAAGTTTTGATCGTCCGCGTTCACGCCGATAAGCGTTTGCAGGATTTGCCTGACGAAGTTAAAAACAACCCAAAAATCTGGCAGGAGCGTTTCGAGCAAATCAGAAATTACGAAACTTATCTCGTGCAAAACGGCATTCACATTCTCAAAATTTTTCTTAACATTTCCAAAGAAGAACAGAAAAGGCGAATTCTCGAACGCATCGAAGAAAGCTCGATGAACTGGAAATTTTCCAACTCGGACGTTGAAGAGCGCGAATTTTGGGATGATTACATTCGCGCTTACGAAGAAGCAATCGAAGCGACCAGCACCGAAATCGCGCCTTGGTACATTGTTCCCGCTGACAATCGGTGGTTCTCGCACGTCGCAATAGCCCGTATTTTGGTTGAAAAGCTCGAAGCGATGAATCCTTCTATGCCCGAAATCAGCAAAGATGACAAACGAGAGATGAAAGAGGCGAAGAAAAAACTCGAAAACGAGCAAAGCTGAAAACGCAATTAAATCCAAGTGACAAAGTCGAATAAAAATGTGCAGGCGCGGAAATGGATTCCGCACCTGCACATTTTTTGTAGTTTGTTCAGGACGAGCGACTGCAAGCCGCCGCCTTGATTTTCGCCACAATTACGATTTTAAAAGAATCGGTCCGACCTTCTCGCTCGACACGGTAATCAACGGGTGCCCCCCTTTGGGTGTGTAGGTGTAAGTGACCTGTCCCGATTTAAAGCCGCCCTTGAGAAGCATCATGCCGCCAATCGTCTGCTGACCCATCAGACCCTGAACGCTATGAAAATGGACGGTGACGTAATCTTCAATATCCGCCGTTTTGTAAGCCACGAATGTGCCGTGAACGGTAAAGTTCCCGACATTCGGGTCTTCCAGCCCGCCCTGTTCGAGACGAATGTGACCGGCAACCGCGCCGTGTGAGCGGTCGGGTCCGATTCCCTCATTAAACGAAAAATAGGCATACATCGTCACGCCGCCGATTTGCTCGCGCGGTATTGATTGGTAATCGTGGCTAAAAACTAGCTGCGGTGTTTGTACTGCTGCTACTGACATAATAAGTTTTTCCTTTTGGCTGTGCGCCAATGTTTTGTAGTAATTCCGTTAAACCAGCCAATGTCTCAATGGCGGGATTGTCATTCGAGACTGGTCTGATTGGGGAATAACTTTTGCGAACACACATACGGGCGGATTACAGAAGAATCTTGAACGGGTCGCCTTCGAGAGCGCTGAAGACTGGTCCTCGAACGTTAGTGTGCGCACAGCCTATCACAGAAAAAATCTTATGTATATGCAATAAAGCACAAATAAGAATAAAGCCCGCAGGATAGTCTAGGGCGCGATAAACTCCTCGGACTATCCTGCGGGCTTCTGCATTTTCGCTTGAATTGTGCAATAAACCGAAAATAGCCCTAGTCGAACGCTTTTTGCTAATTGCTGCAATCGGCTCCAAATTTGCTGAAAATTGATGTGACCTCGCCGTTGTCATTGACTGTCACGTGATTTACCGTGCGTACGCGCTCATTCGCGGCTTCACCGCGACCGAGCAATTTGAAATATTGAACGACTGTGAAAGTGCGCAGCTCTTCGTCGAGGATCATGGTGTCGTTGCCTTGCGAGGCGACTTGATATTGATTTCCAGCCGCATCAACTCCGCTTACTCCCTGATAATTAATGTGAGTACGGAAAACTCTCTGTCCGCTCGGCGTCTCAGTCGCGTGAAAGACAAAGTGGATTTCGCCGGTTAATGTGATCGTCGAACCCGCGCACGGGTTAAATGTCGTCGGAGGCACCTGTTCGGTGTAATTGGAGGTAATGGCTGCGGCTTGAGCATTTGCCGAAGCCGGTGAAAGGAATAAAGTTAATGCCGTCATCAAACAGAACGACAGCGCGAGTGGTTTTAAAACCGTGTATTTTTTAATCATTTTATTGTCTCCTGAAAATTTGTGAGCAGCGAATCGAACTTGAAGTAAAGACACGCATCTTCTTTCAGACCATTCTTTGCTCGTAGAAAAAGCTGGTGGATTTTAATTCAATTGAACTAAAGAATCAATCGAGAAAATATTTCAAAATATTTCAGAAGTTCTTAAATTTCCAGACATTTCCGGGAATTACGCAGCAGTCGAGCGGCACGTCCCAATCTTCGACATCTTCGATTTCTTCAACCGGCGGAAAAAGCGATAACCCAATTTTTCGGCAATCGGGGCGGCATTTTCGCAAGAATTTGTCGTAAAAGCCTTTGCCGTAACCGCACCGAAAACCGCGCGTGTCAAAAGCAATCAGCGGCATTAAAACAACATCGAGCTTTTCCGGCTCGATCAGATCATCGCCCGCCGGTTCTAAAATTCCCCAATTGTTTTGCACGTATTTGGTTGTCGGCGCGGCGACAACCATTTCGAGAATGTCCATCTCGCGATTAATTCGCGGCGCGGTCGTGATAATTGCCGGAAACTCGCGCCAGATTTTTTGAAAAATCTCGAACGTATCAAGCTCATTGTTTTTTTCGAGCGTGATAAA
>DASVQU010000166.1:0-25045 GCA_036388995.1 Pyrinomonadaceae bacterium
CAAAAATTTGACGCGGAAGGAAAACCTGCGGGCGAAAAAAACCGTGTTAATCCGAACGCGAGTGAAGCGACGGCTTGGCGCGGCGATCCGCCGACCATTAAAGTCGGCGCTGACGGCGTGATTTATGTCGGCTGGACAAAGCGCGTGAAAACGGAAACGGCGAGCGGCACGGACTATTACGTTTCAGTCTCGCGTGACGGCGGAAAGACGTTTCAATCAAACGCCAAAGTCAATGACGACAATATGCCGGCTTCGCACGGAATGCATTCTTTGACAATTGATAAAAGCGGCAAAATCTACGCTGCTTGGCTCGATGAGCGAAACATCAAAAAGCCCGCCCACGCTCAAAACGAAACGTCGAATAATTTCGCTTTTGTGAAAGCGCTGCATACTCCGTCGCCTAAACAAGCGGACGAAGAAGCTGAACCGAACAGCGAAGTCTTTTTCGCTGTTTCGAGCGATGGCGGAAAATCGTTTTCTCCGAATAAAAAACTTGCTCACGAAGTTTGCCCCTGCTGCAAAACTGCGGTTTTAGCCGCGACGGACGGAAAAATATACATCGCGTGGCGACAAGTCGTCGGAGATAATTTTCGTCATATTGCCGTCGCTTCTTCCGCTGACGGCGGCGAGAATTTTACCGCGCCGACGATTATCAGCGACGACCGCTGGCAAATCGCCGGTTGCCCGGTTTCCGGCGCATCGCTCGTTTCGGGAAAAGACAACATCGTCCGGGCGGCGTGGTTTTCGGCTGGCGCGGCTGGCGTTCCGGGCATTTATCAAACGTCTTCAACCGACGGCGGCAAAACTTTCGCGCCGCGCGTCCTCGTCAACGAAGGTTTTTCACCGATTTCGCCGCAATTCATCACCGATGAAACGAATGTTTCTCACGTTGCGTGGGCGAGCGGAGCAAAACAAGTCTTTTTTGCCGAAGCCGCAACGCCGGAAACAGTTGGAAAGGCAGTTCCTGCAATTGATTCGGCTAGTTATTTTGCGGCGGCGAATTCAAAGGGAAAGTTATTTGCGGTTTACGTTAAAAATGAAGCCAAAAGCTCTGTTCGGCTCACGCAAATTAAACAATAAAATCTGTTAAATTATTCATCAAATCACGTTGATAGCTGAAATTGTGGATTTGAAATTTAGTTTTAAAATTATCGTTGTTTGTCTTTTTGTCTTAACTTTTGTTTTTTCCTGCGCTAAAAACGAGCCGAAACAGCTTTCGGTGCAGCAAAGCATTCGCGTCGAGGCTGCGTTTTTTCGCTCAAACTGCGTCGTTTGTCATGGCAAAGAAGCCGACGGCGGCGAGCTAGCCGGAAAAGCCGTGCCGTCTTTGCGGACGGGCGAAGCCCGGCAAAAATCGGACGCGGAGCTTTACGAGCAGATCGCCAACGGGAAAAACGGAATGCCGCCGTTTAAATATCAGCTCACCGAACAGCAAATCCGCAATATGGTGCGGTTTATCCGCGATCTGCAGAAAGAGAATTTTTAACCGATTCGGCGTGGCACACGACATGTAATTTGAATTAAACTGATTATTCAAAATTCAAAACTCAACATAAAACTCAAAATTCTGAAATTTCTGCGTTAAAAATTGTTCTTCTTAAAAATATAACGTTTCATCACTTTCATCTCTCAACTCGTCACAATTCTGTTGTGTTTTGACTCTGAACGGTAAATTCTGGCAACAGAGATTCTCTTCAATTTTTCTGTTCAAAAGATAACCGGTTATGACAAATATCGCAGAATTGTTTCGTTTAAATCCGAAGCCTCTTTTTTTACGACTGAGTTTGCTGGCTTTCATCATCGGAGCTTGCGTCGGCTACAGTTTCGCGCAGGCAAAACCTTTGCTTCTAGCCCTCAACAAACAGGAAAGCACGCTTGCCGTGCTTGATCCGGCAACGATGAAAGTCGTCGGAAAAGTCCCGACCGGCGACAATCCGCACGAAGTCGTCGCTTCAGCCGACGGAAAAACCGCTTTCGTCGCCAACTACGGAGCGCAAAAGCCCGGCAGCTCGCTTTCCATGATTGATTTAACGACGCTCAAAGAAACCCGGCGAGTTGATTTGTTGCCATTAGTGCGTCCGCACGGTTTGGTGATGGGCAAAGACGGCAAAGTTTATTTTACGGCTGAAGTTAATCGCCTGGTTGCGCGTTACGATCCGGCGGCGAATAAAGTTGACTGGATGAGCGGGACAGGACAGAACGGTTCGCACATGCTTGTTTTATCGCCTAATCAGAAAATCGTTTACACGGCAAATATCGGATCGGATTCGATAACGGTGCTTGAAATGCAGCCGTCGGCTCCGGGACCGCCGAAGATTACACACATTCCGGTTGGGAAACAGCCCGAAGCCATTGACATTTCGCCCGATGGAAAAGAGGTTTGGGTCGGTTTGAACTCCGAAGGCGCGATTGATGTAGTTGATGTGGAAGCCAATAAATTCAAAGAAAAAATCAATCTTGGCGACCGCCCGTACCGCGTCATTTTTGCTCCCGACGGCAAGAGAGTTTTCGCCACCTTGCTCACGACCAAAGAGCTTGTCGTGATTGACGCCGCGACAAAAAAGGAAATCCGGCGTATGAAGCTTGAAAGCGTGCCGATGGGAATCGTTTTTTCACCCGACCGAAAATTCGTTTTTCTTTCGGTCGTTCAGCCCGACCGCGTGCTCAAAATCGATTTGGACAAAATGGAAATCGCCGGTTGGGTCGAAACCGGCGTGGCTCCTGACGGGCTGGCTTTTGTTGGAAAATAAAAGTAAATTATCGAACGCAAACAAAACCTATTTGCCTGAGTCGGCGTAAATGTGGTGCAACAAAGGCGATCAGGATTTTTCGACATCGCTTTTCCGGCATTGATTGCCGCCGCTGCACTCAGAAATTGCCAAAAGACAATCTGATTTTGAGAGGAGTTTTCTAATGCTAAGACGAAAATTTATCAGCACAATTTTAATCTTTACTTTTTTGCTTCCCGGCGCAGCTTTCGGTCAGTCGGTCGGCAGCGGAGCGGGCGTCAAAACCGCGCCGTCAATTTACACCGCGCCGAAGGAAACGATTGACCGAATCCGCGAAGAAGGAATGGGCAAAAATTCGCAGGTGATGCAAACGCTTTCCTATATGACCGATGTAATCGGACCTCGTTTAACTAATTCACCGGGTATGAAGCGGGCGAATGAGTGGACGAGAGACACAATGGCGAAATGGGGAATGCAAAACGCGCGTCTCGAAGCCTGGGGACCATTCGGGCGCGGCTGGTCGCTCAAAGATTTTGATGCCGAGGTCGTCGCGCCGCAACCATTTTCCGTGATTGCATACCCGAAAGCGTGGTCGCCTTCGACAAAAGGCGCCGTGACAAGCGAAGTTGTTTGGCTCGACGCGAAAACGGATGCGGATTTTGCCAAATACAAAGGGCAGTTAAAAGGCAAAATCATTTTGGCTTCGCCGATTCGACCGCTCAAAGCCGAAGACAAGCCGTTATCAACACGACGTTCCGACGAAACTATGGCGAAAATGGCGAACGCTCCCCAGCCCGCCGGAAATTCCGACGATTTTACGCCCGAAGCCTTAAAAAACATCGCAAGTTTTTTCAATCAGCAAGCCCGTCTGATGAAATTTTTGATGGATGAAGGCGCAGCGCTAATGATTGACAACAGCCCGCAGGGAAGCGGCGGAACTGTTTTCGTGCAGGGCGCGAATCTGGCATTGGAGATTACGTCGGAGCTTAAAACGCTCGACGATCTTTTCAACTCACCGGCTTTCCAGCCGCAGCGCAAAGAGTTTGAAGCGAACATGATGCCGCAGGTGACAATGGCTTCGGAAGATTACAACCGACTTCTGCGAATGATTCAGCAGGGCGTCAAACCGCAAATGACCGTTAAAATTGACGCGCAATATCACGATCAGGATCAGATGGGCTACAACACAATCGCCGAAATTCCCGGCACCGATCCGAATTTGAAAGACGAGATCGTGATGCTCGGCGGGCATCTCGATTCGTGGCACGCTTCGACCGGCGCAACCGATAACGCCGCCGGATGCGGAGTAGTGATGGAAGCGGCGCGCATAATTATGGCATCGGGTTTAAAACCGCGCCGCACAATCAGAGTCGCACTCTGGAGCGGCGAAGAGCAGGGACTTTACGGCTCGACCGCATATGTCAAAAAACATTTCGGCGAAATGAAAAACGGCGCTCTCACGAAAGGCGCGACTTACGAAAAACTTTCGGCTTATTACAACCTCGACAATGGGACGGGCAGAATTCGCGGCGTTTATATGCAGGGCAACAGCGCGGTTAAACCGATTTTTGAGGCGTGGCTCGCGCCTTTTGCGGATTTGGGCGCGACGACTTTGACGCTTTCCAACACCGGCGGCACAGACCATTTGCCCTTTGACGCCATCGGTTTGCCCGGTTTTCAGTTTATTCAGGACGAAATCGAATACGGCACACGCACGCATCACTCGAATCAGGACAACTATGATCGTCTGCAAGCCGAAGATATGAAACAGGCGGCGACGATTATGGCGGCGTTCGTTTATCAAACCGCGATGATGGACGACAAACTGCCGCGCAAGCCCGTGAAATAACAATCTTTTTGCGAGATGCACAATGAAGAAAAAACAGTGGGTTCAGAAATGCGACGCGGACGATAAAAATCTGCCGATTCCAACGCAGATTGTTTCAAACGAAGAGTTTGCGCCGCCCGATCAGACGAACGAGCAGCGCCTTGTCGAACATCGCTTGATTGAGCTTGCAGATCAAAGCGCGAAAAAATTAAACGTCTCGCGCCGTCAATTTCTCGCATCGTCGGGCGGAATGGCAGCCGCGTTTCTGGCGATGAATTCGGTTTTCGGTGATTTTTTTAATGTTGAAGCTGCCGAATTGTTCGAGCCGCTCGCCACGCAGGAAAAGTTTCCGAAAAAACAGTTTATTTTCGACATTCACACGCATCACGTCGCCGCCAAAAAGATAATTCAAAGCCCGCCGCTCCTGCGTTACCGCGACGCGGGCGCGGCTTGGGGCAATAAAGAACTACAGGGCAAGGAGCATCGCTGGGAAGATTTATATCTCGCCAATTACATCAAGGAAATGTTTCTCGACAGCGACACGGTGATGGCTGTGATTACGGGCTTGCCCGCCAAAACGGATGCCGACAATGTTTTGCCGCCTGCGGAAATGATTGAAACGCGCGCCGAGATCAACGGTTTGGCAAAATCTCGCCGAATCATCGCGCACGGTCTTTTTTCGCCCGATTTGGGCAAACAGGATATGGAAGCGATGCACCGGCAGCACGAAAAATTAAAAGTCGAAGCGTGGAAAGGCTATCCCGGTCAACCGCTCGCCGACGGGAGCGTCGGGTGGTGGATGGACGACGAAAAAATCGCATATCCGGCTTATGAATATTCCCGAAAGATCGGGATTAAAAACGTCTGCGTTCACAAAGGCTTGCCGCTGCCGGGATGGGATTTGGAACATTCGAGTCCGAAAGATGTTGAAAAAGCCGCAAAGGATTTTCCCGATTTGAATTTCCTGATTTATCACGCCGGTTTTAAAGGCGTCGCCGATGCCCGCGATGCAATTCAGGACGGATTTAAAACCAAAACGAACGTGCCGTGGGTTTCGGATTTATGCGAGATGAAAAAACGCAATCCGAAAATGACCAACGTTTATATGGATGTGGGAACGACTTTCGGAATGACCGTCATCACTCAGCCGCTTCTTTGCGCTTTTATGCTCGGTCTGATGATTCAGGCTTTCGGCGAAGACCACGTTTTGTGGGGAACCGATTCGATTTGGTGGGGCAGCCCGCAATGGCAGATCGAGGCGTTTCGCCGTTTGCAAATGCCGGAAGATTTGCAAAAACGTTTTGGTTTCAAACCGCTGATGGACAAAGTAAAGGAAAACATTTTGGGTTTAAATTCGGCGCGGGTTTACGGCATTGACGCGAAGGCGAAAATGAACGCGATTCCGTCGGATTATATGACGCGCCTCAAAGAAAAATACCGCGTCTCAGGCGGACAGCCTTCAAACACGCAATACGGCTGGATCCGGCAAAAGTGAAAAGGCAATTTCGAGAGAGTTTCCGGTAAGGTCAAGTAAATAAGGTCGGAGGCAGCAGATACATATTTTTAATCGGTTTTCAGGAGATTCGGAAAATGAAAAAGATAATTTCCCTGTTGATTTTGCTGGCTGTTTCGGCAGCAATCGGACAATCAAACTCGCTGGATTCAAGAACGACCGCGTTTGTCGGCGTCAATGTGATTCCGCTCGACAAAGAGCGCGTTCTGCAAAATCAAACCGTGATCGTCAAAAACGGTTTGATCGCGGAAATCGGCGACGCGAAAAAAATCAAAGTGCCTAAAGACGCGCAAATCGTTGACGCAAAGGGAAAATATTTGATTCCCGGTCTGGTTGATATGCACACGCATCTTCTCTCGGACGGCGACGATTATCCCGATTCGATTGCCGAAGACGAATTGCGCGTGATGGTCGCCAACGGGGTGACGACGATTCGCTTTATGATCGGCACGCCCGAACAGCTTATTATGCGCGCCAAATCGGCGAAAGGCGAAATGATCGCGCCGACGATTTATTCGGCAAGCCCGCATCTGACGGGAAAAGAGCAGGGAAATAATTTTGTCGTCAACACTACGGAAGAAGCGCGCGAAGCCGTTCGTAAATCGAAAGCGGCGGGCTATGATTTCATCAAGATCACTACTTTTATCAAACCCGAAGTTTACGAAGCGGCAGTTGACGAAGCGGCGAAACAAAACATTCGCGTTGTCGGGCACGCCGACGCCCGTTTTGTCACTTTAGCGCGCGCCTTAAAAGCCAGGCAGCAAATCGAGCATCTCGACGGTTATCTCGAAGCGGTCATAGCTGATAACGCGCCGAACAAGAATTCGGTTTCCGACCTTTATATTTATGACCCGAAAAATTGGGAAAGCCTCGATTACGTTGACGAAAAGAAAATCGCCGAAATCGCCAAACAGACGGTTGCGTCAAATCCTTATGTTAATCCGACGCAGCATTTTATGAAGAACACTTTCGGCTTGCCGCGCAGCGAAGAATCAATTCGCGCCCAACCGGATTTCAAATTCTACCCGGCAAAAGTTCAGGAAGGTTTTATAAATTTTCATAAAAAGCACAGGCTGTTTCAGATTCCGGCGGAAAAACGCGCCCGTTGGGTAGAAGTCCGCAACAAAATCATCAAAGCGATTTACGACGCGGGCGGCAAGATAATGACCGGCTCGGACACGCCCGAATTCCTTTGGCTCTACGGTTTTACGATGCACCGCGAGCTGAAGGCTCTGGCGGATGCCGGGCTTTCAAATTACGCCGCGCTCGAAGCGGCAACGAAAAATCCTTCAATGTTTTTCGGGACATTGGAAAAGGTCGGAACGATTGAAAAAGGAAAACGCGCCGATCTGATTTTGCTCAACGCCAATCCTTTGGAAAACATTTCCAACACCGAAAACCGCGCCGGCGTGATGCTCAGAGGCAAATATTTTACGCAAACGGAAATGAACAAATGGCTCGATGAAATCGCTCCGAAAATCCAAAGCTCGCACATCGAGAAAAAATAATATATTCTCTGCCCGTGAAACGCACGAAGACGCGAAAAAGAAAAAACAATGATATTTTTCGTGTCTTTCGTGCATTTCACGAGCGATAAAAATATGAGACAGATTTTATTACTGATTTTAACTCTCGCGTTCTGTGTTTCAATACAGGCGCAAACGGCTGCGGAGACTGCGAAGCAGGACGCAATAGCCGTGATTGACCGATTATGGGAAGCGATGCGAACGAAAAACGCAGACGCCATCAAAGCTCTTTTTACGCCCGAAGGTCAGCTTGTGGCGATTGATAAACCGCGCGACGGAAATGGTTTGTCAAAAACTCGCGTTCTCAGCGGCGACGCTTTCGCCAAACTGATTTCCGAATCGAAAGCCCCGGAATTCGTCGAGCGAATGCCGCAGCCGCAGGTTAACGTTTTCGGCGATTTGGCGACGGTTTACGGGCGATACACTTTTCACGTCGGCGAAAAATTTTCGCATTGCGGCGCGAACACTTTTAATCTTGTCCGTACAGAAACGGGGTGGAAAATCGCCAACGCTGCCTCGACGCTCGAATTTCAGTGCGAAAGAGATTTGCAAATGGTAAAGATTCCGAAAGTCGAAGCAAATCCGGCGGACGTTTCCACAATTGACGGAATCGTCAAAGCGTTTTACGAGGTCATCTCAGGAAAGCCGGGCGAGCCGCGTCAGTGGGGACGAGACAAAACTTTGTATGCGCCGGGCGTGCGTTTAGTCGGAATGAGCCTCAGAAATGGAAAACCGCACGCCTCGATTATGACGCAGGAGCAATACATCAATGGCGCAAACGAGTTTTTCGTCAAAGAAGGTTTTATCGAGCGCGAAATCGGTCGCACAGTCAGGCAGTTTGGAAATATCGCCCACGTTTTTTCGGCTTACGAATGGGAAACGAGCGGCGAGAAAAAGGAAAAAGCGCGCGGTATTAACAGCATCGAGCTTTACAACGACGGAAAACGCTGGTGGATTTCCGCCGTCACCTGGGAGGAGGAACGCCCGGAAAATCCGATTCCGAAAGAGTATTTGCGAAAGAAATAAGAGTTAATTTTAGTTATGAAATTTTTGTTGACCAAATTCTGCTTAAATCTCTTCACTGCCGCAATTCTGATTGCGCTGAGCTTTTCCGCGACAGCGCAGAAAAGCGGTGTTGCGAAACTTTCGGAAAAGCTGCAAGCACAGCTTAACGAGCTGCACAAAGCGGGCAAGTTTCCCGGCGCGACTGTGGGCGTTTGCTTGGCGGACGGAAACTGTTTCGGTTTAGCCGCGGGGTTTTCCGAACGCGATGCCAAAACGCCGATGCGCCCGTCGGATTTAATGCTTTCGGGCAGCGTCGGCAAAACTTATGCGGCGGCGCTCGCGTTGCAATTGGTCAAAGAAGGAAAAATAAATCTTGACGATAAAATCGAAAAATATCTCGGCAGAGAAACGTGGTTTTCCAGACTCCCGAACGCGCGTCAGATTATCGTCAGGCAGTTGATGAATCACACGAGCGGCTTGGTGCGTTATGAATTCAAAGACCAATTCACCAAAGATTTGACCTCGCAGCCCGACAAAGTTTGGCGACCGGAGGAATTGCTGGCGTATCTTCTCGAAGAAAAGCCGCCGTTTGAAGCGGGAAAAGGCTGGGATTATTCCGATACGAATTACATCGTTCTCGGAATGATTATCGAAAAAGCCACGGGCAAACGTTTTTACGATTTGGTCGAAAAGCGCATTTTAAAACCTCTGAAATTAAAAAACACAGTTCCTTCCGATTCGCGTCAAATTCGCGGGTTAATTCAAGGTTACGCCGGCGAAGGAAATCCGTTTGGCGGAAAAGACGCGGTTTTGGAAAACGGCAGATTTATCATCAATCCACAATTTGAATGGACGGGCGGCGGCTACGCTTCGACGACCGAAGATTTGGCGCGCTGGGCGAAAGCGATGTACGAAGGAAGGGCTTTTGATCGGTCGCTGCTTCCCCAAATGCTCGAAGGCGTTTCCGCGCCGATGCTCGGAAAAGAAACGAAATACGGTTTGGGCGTGATTATTCGCCCGACGCAAGCCGGAATCGCTTACGGTCACAGCGGATTTTTCCCTGGTTATTTGACCGAGATGATGTATTTCCCAGAACAGAAAACGGCGCTCGCCGTGCAGTTTAACACCAGCGCGCCGCGCTCGACCGGAAAACCGCCCGCCAGATTTCTGGTTGAATTAGCCGAAACAATCAAAGCCGAAAACGGGCAAACAAAAAACGCCGCCGGAAATTAAAAAATCGGACGGCGTTTTCGTTTGTTCAAATAGTTCGTTTAATCGTTGCGAACCTGATTGTGCGCTTCGACAAACCACAGGTTTTTGTCAACGCCGCGCACGATTTCGGTAAACAAATCGGCGGTTCCGGCGTCTTGCAGCTCGGTCGTCCGGTCAATGTCCCGACGAATGTTCGCCGCGTAAGTGGAAAGCGCGTTGGAAACGGCTTCGACGTGCGAATGCCCGTCAAAAATTTCGAGCGGATATTCGTTCAAAGACGAATTGCTCGCCGCCACGCGAACCGTTCCGTAAGCCGTTCCGCCGAGCTGCGTGACGCGCTCGGCGATTAAATCCGTGTACTCAATCGCCGCGGTTGCGACTTCATCAAAAAGCTCGTGAAGCGCGCGAAATTGTTCGCCTTTGACGTTCCAGTGCGCTTGTTTGGCTTGGTATTGAAGGTCAATCGAATCAGCCAAACGCGCGTTTAAAATCTCGATTAACTGCGCTCTTAATTCTTCCGGTAAATCGTTTTTCGTTCTATGCATTGTTGCTGTTGCCATAATAATTTCCCCTTTATCAAACAAAAAACGCGCCGGAGCTTTCATCCGGTTTTCTGCGGGCTTTCGAGCGCCGACGCCTGTTTTGCATAACTTAATGATGCCGTTTGGAGCCGGAATCGTCAATGTTAATTTAAAAACAAAGGTTTGTTACAGAAAAGACAGGATTTCGGGCGAAGGTTTATAATCAAAATATGTTGGTTTTGGGAATTGAAAGCTCGTGCGACGAAACCGCCGCAGCCGTTGTCCGCGACGGCTGCGAAATTTTGTCTTCGGTTATTTCCTCGCAGATTGAAATTCACCGCGAGTTTGGCGGTGTTGTGCCGGAAATCGCTTCGCGCGAACATCTCGAAAAAATCGAGCCGATTGTTCAAGCGGCATTAGAGAAAGCAAACGTCTCGCTGGAAGAAATTGACGGGATTGCCGTAACCGTCGGTCCGGGATTAATCGGCTCTTTGCTAGTCGGCGTTTCGTATGCGAAAGCTCTGGCGTTTGCGCTCGATAAACCGATTGTCGGAGTTAATCACATTGAAGGTCACGTTTATTCGATTGCCTTTGAAAATCCGCCGGTTCAATATCCGGCGCTGGCGCTGATTGTTTCCGGCGGTCACACGAATGTTTTCTTTGTGCCGGAGCAAGGTAAATATAAAAACATAGCGCGCACGCGCGACGATGCTGCCGGCGAAGCGTTTGACAAAGTGGCGAAAATGCTCGGACTCAGTTATCCGGGCGGTCCGATTATCGAAAAACTTGCGCTCACCGGCGACTCAAAGAAAATCAAATTCAGCTTACCGAAAATCAGCGACGGACGCCCCGATTTCAGCTTTTCCGGTTTAAAAACCGCAGTTTCAAAATACGTCCGCGAAAACGACATCAAAGCCGTCGAAGCTGACAAAACGCCGAATCAGCAAATCCGTGATTTGGCGGCGAGCTTTCAATTTTCGGTCGTCCGTCAATTAATCGGAACTCTGGAAAAACTGGCGGAAGAACACCGACCGCAAACTTTGATTGTCGCGGGCGGCGTCGCGTGCAATAAAGCTTTGCGCGAAGCGGCAAACCGGCTTGGAGAAAAATTTCAGATTCCGGTTTATTTCCCATCGCCGCATCTTTCGACCGACAACGCGGCGATGATTGCCGCCGCCGGAACCGCGCATTTAAAACGGGGCGAGCGCGCCGGTTTGGATTTAAACGCGGACATCACGTTGCGATTGCAAAATCTCGAAGTTGAGGACGCCGCTTTGCGGCAGGCTCGCGTGCGTTATCGGCTCTAAAAAGTTACATTTTATACTTGTGTTTGCTTAAAAAATGAAGGTTTTTGAGACGTTAAACCTGAATTAAGACTAAATGATGGTTAGAGTAGTAATTGTCAGTTTGTCAGCAGTTTTATATGGCGCAGCCGTTACCGCCGCTTTTTATTTAAAGATTGTATCTCTTCTATTTTTTTTAGCATTGCCTTGGAGTGCGATTGTCGCAATATTGAGTTTCTTTTTAGTTCATATGTTTGAGGATGTTTTAGATTATTGGCTACTTTCCGGGACAATATTGAATTTCATAATTTTTTTATGGTTGTTTTTGTTTAAGCCTTTGTTAGATAAGTCATTTGAAATTTCCGGTTGAAAACAGTCTCAAAAACGACCTTTTCTTTACAACATTGAAGATTATTATAGTTAAAGAAGCAAAGTTTCAATCCGGTGCGCGTGAACCATCCGCTCACAGGGCGACCACGCGAAGACGGTAAAGCGACCGTCCTGCGATGCGACCAAAGCGATTGAGCCGGGTTGATCCTGAACAAACTGCGCCGCCGAAAGATGTCTTGTGCCGCCGATTTCAACCGTATGAACGATTGATGTTAGACCGCCGACAATCGGCTCGGTCACGATTATCCGTTCGACTTGAGCCGCGCCGCGCCGCCGATTTATCTTTGTTCCGAAAGCGAGCAGCTCGTACTCTTCCGTAATGACGGTTGCCCCGTCAACTGCGGTTAAACCTGCAATGGCATCAACCGAATCTATCGCAGCTTCCTGCCATAAACGGCTGTTTCTTTCCTGCTCGTTCTGTCGCATTAAATCCGCTAATTCCGTAAACGGAGGATCAACCGCATAAGACACGGGAGAGACGATAGAATCGCGCCACGAGTTCGAGCCTTGCGGAACGACGAGCAAAGAGCCGCCGCGTTTGTGCGCGCGCATCGAAACTGCTAATTGGATAAGGATATTTACCGCATCGTCCTGCGTTCCGATCAACCCGAATCTTAGCAGCGAAGAAAGCAGCTCCGGGCAATCTGAAAGCTTTGTTCCTTCTTCGTCTATTTCTTTTATCTGATCTCCGTTGAGTGCCATCACATTGACAAACTTAAGCGAATCTTTTTTCGGGCGGTATTTAACCATTAGTAATCCCGGTTCGATGACTTCCAGCACAAAGCAAAATTTCGGAATTGTCCGAGTCGTTCCCCATACTTCAAATTGGTCTTGATTGCGCCAAACACCGAGATGAATTCCGGGACGTTCTACAGCGGGAGCTAATTGAGCTAATGACTTGCGGTTGAGCGAAAGCGCCTTTTCAAACATCAGCGCTTGACCAGCCTGTTTGGGCGGCAAAAAGGCGAGTGATATTTTCGGAAAATAACCTTCCTGGCGTTGAAGGCTTGCCCAGAATGCGGCATCAATAATCGCCTCTATCGCTTCCGAATCGGGCGCTGATGCCAGATTGCCTTCCCCTTGACGATTTGCCTCAGCCAGATGGCGATTGAAATATCGTTCGAGAGTAACGGAGACGGATTGCGCCGCCTGGTATGCAGATGTTTCCATAGTTTAAATAAGTTCGTGTCGGCGACCACATTATAATTTGATATTTCGATTTTATGAAATTTCCTTTCTTCAGGCTTTTGTTTCCAATAGGATTATTGGGTAACAAGCGGCATCTGTGAAAAATTGAGATTGGTTGATTTCAAAAACATCTTTTAATCAACATTTTACCCGTGAAAAGTAATTATTTTTCAGCACTATAAGTTAAGAAAACTTATTAATAAAGAAAAAATCTTGACTATTTGGTTTTGTCTGTAATATTTTACTGTAAACAATATGTCGCCGAAGTCATTTTTGAAATGACACGGGAGAACCAACGTTTTGCAAGGAGTTTGCAAAACAGGGGCTAAGCAAATTGATTTGCGGAAGACTTCTTCGCTTCCAGCCCGGCAGCTAATCTCGTAGGCATTAACGAAGGAGGACACGAGCTGATTCCGTCGAGAGGGTGTGAGGCGCGCGTGCTTCACGCCCTCTTTCTGTCTTTGGTGGAATCGGTTAATGATTTCGGGCGGCAAACAAAGAAAAGGAGAGTAGAAATGAGGTCAAAAACAATCAAGATATACTGTTCCAATTGCCAGAACTGGTTTGCTTCACCGTTGGATTTAGCCGACGAATTTGCTTCCGATACTTCAATACTCGAAGGCAGCAAGGTCACTTGTCAGGGCTGTTCTCAAGCCGTTGTCTGTGACCGGGAAAACGTCCGCCTTTCCGTCGAAGATGCTCTCTGGTAAGGACTAACAAATAACCGGATTTCAGAGAGGATGTTACGCCAGAACACTTTACATCCTCTTTTTATAGCCAAAGAAGGAAAATGTCAGATGAAATTATCGAAATATTTATATTTCTTAATCGTTCTCTCTTCGCTTTTCTTAACCGGCAGTTGTATGCCGGGAAGCGTTGAGAATAAAGGCAAACGGACAATCACGGTTTATGGCTTTTCGATTATGAAAGAGTCATTGGAAAAGGATATTTATCCGGCATTTGCTGCCAAATGGAAACAGGAAACCGGCGAAGAGGTTACTTTTGCTTCATCTTTTGCCGGTTCGGAAACCATTATGAATCAAATCTTACAAGGCGCTCCGGCGGACGTTGCCATTCTTTCGATTGAACGCGAAGTCGACGCTTTAATCAAAGCCGGACACGTTCCGACCGATTGGTGGGTGACGCCGCAAAAAGGAATTGTCAACAAAACTCCTTTTATCATTCTAGTTAGAAAAGGTAATCCGCTCGGAATCCGTGATTTTCCCGATTTAGCAAAACCGGGTGTCAAAATCATTCATCCCGATCCGGTCAGCTCAGGCGGGGCGCGTTGGTCAATTCTGGCAATTTACGGCTCCGAGCTAAAAAAATCCGAAGCCGAAAACAGAGGCACGGACACAAATCGCGCGACACAGACTTTGCAGGCAATTTGGAAAAACGTCATCTCTACGCCCGGTTCTGCGCGCGAGGCACGCACGCAATTCGAGACAGGTTTCGGCGACGCTCTGATTACATACGAACTGGAAGGATTGTTGATGAAACAGGCAAACGCGCCGGTTGAAATCGTCGTGCCGCAATCTACAATCTTCAGCGAACATCCGGCTGTTATTGTTGACCGCAATGTGACGGCGGATGAGCGTCCCGTAATGGAAGCCTTTCGCAATTATTTATGGAGCGAAGAAGCGCAGCGAGCGTTTGTCAAACATCATTTTCGATCTACAACCGACGAACGATTGAACGAAGCCAATGCCGAATTTGCACGTATTCAAATGCCTTTTGACGTTCAGTTATTCGGCGGCTGGCAGCGCGCTTTGCCGGAGATAATTGAGGGCGTTTACCGCGATCAGGTGCAAAACCAAAAGCGATAAATCAGAACGTTGGAAAAACTTTGTTGACGTTAAAAGGAGACAGAGATTATGAAAACTCTTCAAGTTTTATTTATAGCTGTATTTCTCATCTTGTTTGTTCAAATCGTTCAGGCGCAAACCGTCGCGCCGCAGGACGACACGCAGAGCTGGAACGAAGTTCAGATTGCAATTCCGATCAACAAAAAACTCGATTTAAACATTTCCGGGCAATTACGTTTCGGGCGTAACATCAGCGATTTTGTTGACGAGCGAGCCGGAATCGGTTTTACCTTCAAACCAAACAAATATTTGCAGATTCACCCTAGTTACACTTATATCGCTACGCAGCCGGTGCGCAATCGAACGGCTTATGAGAATCGTCTGAATTTGCCCGTAACAATAATTTCACCAAAGTTTAGCGGTTTCACCGTTTCCAACCGAAATTTAGTTGAGCGGCGCTGGAGAAAGCCTGTAAACTCGTGGCGCTATCGCAATCGCTTACAAATCGAGCGCACTTTCAAGCCCAAGAAATTTGAATTTCGTTTGTTTGCTTCCGATGAAATCTTTTATGATTTTAGCGTCAAAGACTGGGTACGCAACCGTTTTACGTTTGGCGCAGGTAAACCGATTTCCCGGCAGCTTTCATTCGATGTTTATTATCTCAGACAAAACGACGGAAGAAGTCGTCCCGGAGATTTGCACGTAATTGGAACCGGGCTGAGAGTTAGATTCTAATTTGGAGAGTGTTTCAAAAATGCTCGTTTTTGAAACACTCTCCAATATTTATCGAAGCGCCGCAATATTGCTCACTTTTTTCTATAAAAAGCCGTTTCAAGACCTAAATCTCAAAATCGAACAAATCTGTTAAAAAGAACTGCTTGCCGGAATGGAAGCCATTGATTTACGATGTAACAAATTGAAAAACTCTCCAAAGTCTTTAAAAGTTTGTTATACGTTCGGCAGATTTGGCGTTTGCTGGAAAACAGGCTGATAAAAACCTTAGACTCTAACGAGACGAAGAGCGTCTTAGAATAGAAAAACAGAGGGCGTGCAGAATCGAAGTTTATGGAGGAAAATAAGATGTATAAATCGAACGCAAAAGCCGTTTTTATCGGGCTTTTGCTGCTCACATTGAGCTTCACAATCAACCTTTCGAGCCTCAAGGCGCAGCAACCGTACCAAACGCAGCAAATCGTCGGCGGGTTGGCTTTTCCGAATTTTGTGACGAGCGCAAGGGATGGTTCCGGTCGGCTGTTTATCGTTTTAAAAGGCGGCGTGATTAAAGTTCATAATCCGGCAACCGGCGCGACGACGGATTTTCTCGATATTACGTCGAGAGTTTTAAGCGTCAACAATATCAACAGCGAGCGCGGTTTGCTCGGTCTGGCTTTTCATCCGCAATACGGGCAAAACCGCCGCTTTTTCGTTTATTACACACGAGTGCCGGACGGCGCGATTCAAATCGCTGAATACAAAGTTTCCGCCGCAAATCCGAATGTCGCCGAAACGACCGAAAAACCGATTATCACAATTCCGCACGCCGAAAACAGCAATCACAACGGCGGAACGGTCGCATTTGGACCGGACGGCTATTTGTATTTCGCGCCGGGCGACGGCGGTTCGCAAAATGATCCCCCGAACAACGCGCAAAATATCAATGTTTTGCTCGGCAAAATGCTGCGTATCGACGTAAACGTGCCGGAAGGCTCTACCCAACCGTATTTGATTCCGCCCGATAATCCGTTTGCCGGAGCGACTCCGGGCGCGGATGAGATTTACGCTTACGGGCTGAGAAATCCGTATCGCTTTTCTTTTGATCGAGGCGGCGAGCAACGATTGTTTATCGCCGATGTCGGGCAAAATCAAATCGAGGAAATTAACATCGGAGAGCGCGGCGCGAATTACGGCTGGCGAGCTTACGAAGGAAATAATTGCACCGGTTTAAATCCCGAACAATGCGCGGGCGGCGCGAATCCGATTAATTACACGGTGCCGGTTTACACTTACGCGCACACCATGCCGGCTAACAATCCGACGCGCTGCTCGATCACCGGCGGTTATGCTTATCGCGGCACGCGTCGTACATTTTCGTTGGGCGTGTATATTTTTGCTGATTACTGTACGGGAGAAATCGGATCGATATTCCATAGCGGAATGATCGTTATCCCCAATTTCCCACTGATTGATACTTCATTTTTGATTACCTCGTTCGGCGAAGACGATCAGGGAGAGATTTATTTTACGACCAACAGCGCAACCGGGGGAACTGTTCAGAAAATTGTTAATACAAATTCGACCGGTCCGCAAGCGAAAGTCGCCGATTTTGACGGAGACGGGCGCACCGATTTGTCGGTTACCCGCAATACTTCGGGCAGTAAATTTTGGTATACGCAAGGAAGCAGCGGTTTTCGCGGAACTCAATGGGGCATTGACTCCGACATTACCGTACCAGCGGATTTTGACGGCGACGGGAGAACCGACACCGCAGTCTTCCGCAACGGTTTTTGGTATTCGCTTGATAGTTCGACGGGGGCTTTCCGCTCTTTTCAATGGGGCGCCTCAGGTGACACTCCGGTCGCAGCGGATTATGACGGCGATGGACGAACCGATTACGCCGTCTGGCGAAACGGCACCTGGTTCATTTATAACAGCCAGACAAACACGATTCGAGGCGAATTTTTAGGAGCCGCCGGCGATGTTTTAGTTCCTGCGGATTATGACGGCGACGGACGGGCTGATGTGGCAGTTTTCCGGGGTTCAGAAGGAAGATGGTACATCTCTCGCAGCTTCGGCGCTTCAACGACCATCAACTGGGGCGCGCCGGGCGACATTCCTGTTCCGGGCGATTACGATGCCGACGGCAAAGCTGACGCCGCCGTTTTCCGACCGGGCGCGACCGCCGGAAGCCAGGCGTTCTGGTATGTTATGCAATCTTCAAACAACCAGCAACTTAACAGACAATGGGGAGCAAACGGCGACGAACCCGTTCCCGGCGATTATGACGGCGACGGGCGAACCGACATCGCCGTCGCGCGCACCGTTTCGGGCAGCAAAGCTTGGTACATTTTAAACAGCAACTCCGGCGCTTTTCGCGGCGAGTTTTTCGGTGTCGCAACCGATATGCCGATTCCGCCTGCGGACAAACCGTAATCCACAGGTGAAAGGCTAAAATATAAGGAATTTGAAAATAATTTTTATTCCTTAGTTTTTAGCCTTCAACCTTTATTTTTTATCTAGCGCGAGCGATGGTTAACACAAAAACTTCGCTCGCGCCTTTTTCTTTCAGAATTTTGGCGCAGGTTGAGGCGGTCGCGCCGGACGTGAAAACATCGTCAACGAGCAGGATTTTTTCGTTTTCGATGAGCCTCGCATTTTTGACTTCAAACGATTTTTCCACCGATTCGCGCCGCCCGCGCTCGTCCATTCCCGCGCGGTGCATCGGCGTGTGAACGCTCCGAATCAGACAGTTTTCCAAAACTTCCAAATTGATCGTTTTCGACAAACATCCGGCTAAAACTGCGGCTTGATTAAAGGAGCGTTCACGAAAACGCTTTTCGTGCAGCGGAACGGGGATGATTTTTGTCGCTTGATTGATCGGCGTTTGGTTGAAAGCCGCGAAAAGCAAATCTTTTAATTTTTCCGATACCAAAGGCTCGCGTTTGAGTTTTAAAACCGCCGCGCGCAGAGCGCCGTCATAAATTCCAATCGCCCGCGCCGCCGCGAAAGAAAGCTCGTCGCAAGCGCGGCAAAAAGTCTCTCTTACATTTCCAACATTCGGAGATTTTGCTAAAACCAAGCCGCAGCGAAAACAGATTGTTTCCGAACCGTCGAAAATTTCGGTCTTTTCCCAACACGGCTGGCAAACGTCGCCAAGCTCAATTGTCTCGACCGATTTGCCGCAAAGCAGGCATTCCTGCGGATAAAAAACCGCGAGCAGCGGATTTGAAATTTGCCGTAAGAAAGCCATCGAAAGCAAAAATAAAAGCGAAAGAAACGTCGTGTCAAACGCTTCTTTCGCTTTTAGCCTTTATCCCTTTGCCTTTAGCCTTTATTTCACCGCCGTCGTGCTGTTGCGCGGATCGTAAGGCGTGTCGAGATATTTTTTGACCTGGTTTTGGGCGTTGTCGTAATTGATTCCGGTTTTTTGCGCGCGCTGATAAGCGGAAACAGCGCGGTCGCGGTCGCCTTTGGCGTCGTAAGCGTTGCCCATTTTGATGTTCGCCCAAGCTTCGAGCCAATTCGGTCTGAGGTTTCCGCTGAGCGTGGCTTTAAAATTCTCAATCGCCAGATCGTAGTTGCGCTGTTCTAAAAAGAGCAAACCGAGATGATAATAAATCCACGAATTCGAGCGGTCGAGCTTTAAAGCCGCTTCAAATTGCTGCTGCGCTTCGGCGTAATTACCTTCTTTAAATTGCTCGATGCCGCGCCGGGCAATCGAAGAGACGCGCAAATCCTGATCAATTCTGAGCAGTTTAAAATGCGGATCAATCACGACTTCGACGGGCGCGCCGTTTGATTCGATGCTGAAATCTTCGCTCTGCTCGTCAATCTTGACGGTTTGAAGCTTGCTGTCGCCGCCTTCGGCGCGGAGCTGAATGTCAACCGGCAGACGCAGATTTTCGTAATTCTGTTTAACCGTCCCGCGAGCGATAAATTTGCCGCTGCGGGTACGGATAATTTGATAATCGGCGTTAAATTCCGGCACGCCGGTCGAATCAACCCAGCGCGCGAAAAAGTAGCGGAGATTCGAGCCGTTGACCTGCGAAGCGAGCTTTTCAAACTCTTCAATCGAAGCCTGCTTGCCGCGATATTGATTTAAAAATGTGCGCAAAAGCTGATTAAATTTATCTTTGCCCATCGTTTCGCGCAGGAGGCGATAAACTGCTGCGCCTTTGTAAAACATCACGTATTGATAAGCGGCGGTCGTGTCGTCCAGATTTTTCGGAGCATTTATGAGCGAAGCCGATTGCTCAAAGCTCAAAGCCCGTTCGAGCAATTCGCGGTTTCCGGCTTCCAATTCATCGCCTTTGGCGTTTTGCTCGCGCAATTCGAGCGCGCTGTATTCCGCCAAACCTTGCGAAATCCAGGCGTCGTCGAAAGATTTCAAACCTACCGTGTGTCCCCACCATTGATAAGCCGCTTCGCGCTGCAAGCGCTCGCTGATTATCTGCGGCGGATTTTCAAAATATTTGGTCGAAAGAAACAATACGCCGGGCGCTGAATAAACATCGAGCGATTCGTCGTCAATCTGCACCACCGAGAGCTTGTTTCCGGTGTCGCTGGCGCCGAAACGCCCATTATAAAATTGCAAAGCGCGACCGAGAGCATCGCCGTATTCGGCTATGCGCGCGTCGTTTCCGATGCGAGTGAAAAACTGTATTTCGTAATTTCCCGTGCGAACGGTTTTCGGTGAAAATTTTCCGACCGCGAAATTGCCGATCAAACCCTGTTTGCGATTCACAAAACGATAACGACCGGCGCCGGAAGCCGCAACCGGCTCTTCGCTGTAACCAACCGCCGTCAAACCAGCCGGAACAATCAAAGTGATGTCCGAAGCGGCGCGGTCGGCGGCGTAATCGTGAAACGGAAACCAGCGCGCCGGATACAAAAGATACGAAATTTCATCGGTCACGGCGGCAAGTCGTCTGGTCGCCAAAACGCCGCCTTCCGGCGTCAGCAAAGTTCCGGCATAGCGAAAACGCAAAGTGACGGGTGTGTTTGCCGCGGCTGGTTCGCTTAGCTCGACGCGAACGTTCGGTCCGATATTGCTCACGCCGACCTGATCCTGAACAAACGTCAGATTTCCGGCGGTGGAAACTTGCGGTATTGTCGGCGCGGTCGGGCGTGCGGTGCGAGCGGGGGGGCGCGGTGTCGCAGTCGCGGGCAAAGCGGTTGCGGCGGAACCGACGCGCTGAACCGATTCAACTTTGAGCGAGCCGTTCAATTCAAAAGTCACGCTGCGCATTTCGGCTTTCGGGACGAAAGTTACGTCCGTCGTCGCCTGTAAACGATTTGTATCGGGGACAAGCTGCGCTTCGATGCGATAATCGGTAACGTCAAAACTTTGCTGCTGTTGAGCCGAGGCTGCTGTGATAAAGCCGGTTAATAATAAAAATGTCAACACGAAAACGGTTTTCGTGAAAATAAACCCTAAAAAACGATTCTGCATTTTCTTTACGTTTTCCTATTCTTGAAGCGACTTAGATAGCAAGAATTTTGACGCTCTCCGCCCGCAAACGGTTTGCTTTGTAAGTAATAAATTCACCACAGAGACACAGAGGCACAGAGAATTATTTTTTTGTTTTTCTCTGTGCCTCTGTGTCTCTGTGGTGAAAAATTAAATAACCGTAGTGACGATCTCGCGAATGCTGCGCTGCAATTCGCGGTCGTCGGTGATTGGCGAATAAAGCGCGACTTCCGCCGCATCAACCGGAGCGATTCCGCGCGCGATTAATTGCGCCGCGTAAATCAGCAGACGAGTCGAAACGCCTTCTTCCAAACCGTGTCCGCGCAGATTTCGCACCTTTTGCCCGATTGTCACGAGATCGCGCGCCGTCTGCAAATCAATGTTTCCTTCTTTCGCCACAATTTCGGCTTCGGCGTCCGGCGGCGGATAATCGAATTCCATCGCGACGAAACGCTGGCGCGTTGATTGTTTCAAATCCTTCAAAATTGATTGATAACCCGGATTATACGAAACAACGAGCATAAAACCGTCTGCGGCTTCGACCATCGTTCCTTTTTTCTCAATCGGCAAACGTCGGCGATGATCCGTCAGCGGGTGGATAATGACAACGGTGTCTTTGCGCGCTTCGACAACTTCGTCGAGATAACAAATCGCGCCGTTTTTGACCGCCCGCGTCAAAGGTCCGTCGTGCCAGACGGTTCCTTCGCCTTCGAGCAGAAAACGCCCGACCAGATCGGTCGCCGACAAATCTTCGTGACACGCGACCGTAATCAGCGGGCGCGCAAGCCGCCACGCCATATATTCGACAAATCGGGTTTTGCCGCTTCCCGTTGGACCTTTAAGCATTACGGGCAATTTTCCGGCGTAAGCCGCTTCAAATAACTCGACTTCACGCCGCACCGGAAGATAAAACGGCTCGGTTTCGACTGTGTATTCTTCGATTGCTAATTCCATAAACTAAAAATGCGTTATGAAAAAATCTTAGCACAAAGCCATTCCGGTTCGCGGCAATCGCTTTTTCAAGAATTGCCGTTTTCAGCAGTTTCTTTTTATAATGCCGGTTACGGAAAGGTTTTAGAAATTATGTTAAAAGTCATTCGTGGCAGCACAACCTGATAACTCGATGCCGAAGAATTCCGAAAGCTCATCGCTCGATACCGGCGAGGGCGTAATTGTGGACATCGGGACGGGCGACGGTCGCTTTGTGTACCGGCTGGCACAGCAGAATCCGAACCGGTTTTACATCGGAATAGACGCCAACGCCGCCGCGCTCAAAGAAATCTCGACCAAAGCGAGGAGGAAACCGGCGAAAGGCGGTCTCGCTAACGTTTTGTTTCTGCAAGCGGCGATTGAAGATCTGCCCGAAGAATTAAACGGCGCGGCAGACGAAATCCACATCCATTTTCCGTGGGGCAGCTTGCTCAAAGCGATTGCTGCGGGCGACGAAAATGCGCTCGGAAATTTGCGGCGCATCGCCGCGCCCGATTGCCTTTTGGACATCGTCATCGGCATAGATGAAGAGCGGGATAAATCCGAAATCGAGCGTCTCGGATTGCCGCAACTGACCGCCGAATATCTCGAAAACATTCTGACTCCCAAATACAATTCGGCAGGCTTTGAAGTGATTGACAGCGGAGTTTTGTCTTCAGCCGATTGGTCGCGTCTGGAAACATCCTGGGCGCGAAAGCTGAAAGGAAACGCGAGCCGCAAAGTTGTTTATCTCATCGCAAAAGTAATTTCGTAGCTTTCGCCGCTTACCGTTTAACTCAAACTCACAGTTTTGAAATTTCTTTTGTTTAAAAAACGAATCTGCGTATAATTGCTCTCGCTTCAATACTTTTTACCGCAAGTTTATTTCATATTTCGGAGGATTGTAGCAGTTTTCATTTGAGTATGACCTCGTAACCGTAATGTCCAAATCTGAACTCGTTTACAAGGCATTTATGCAATATAAATTGCCTGTCAGCTTGTTAAATACGGTTCACAAAGAACTGTTTATCTCCCCTAGCTATGAGGAATTTAAATCCCTCAACCTATGGGTGTCGAAAACGCTTTCACTACGGCTTTTAAAAAACTTCAGCCAACCAGTCAATTCGAGGCAGTTTCAAAACTCGCCAAATTCATTGACACTTGCCTGAATTAGCCTGCCATTTTCGCTTCGCAAATGAAGCAAAAACCACCGAATTTATTTCAGTGGTTTCTTTTTATATCATATTAAATACTTTCGATTTGCTTTATCTTTATGGCGTGACAGAGATTACGTCAAAAATTTATTCAACTAAAATAACAGAAAACATATTTACATTACCGCAATGTTTTTCCGTATAAATCCAAGTCATCCGCCCTTGAGCTTTAACTATTTCGTTTAAAATTTGTCGATATGTAACCCCTTTCAGATTTAAACTAAAAGTTACATCACTATTTTGTTCACTTTCTAAATTTAAAGCACTGGCTTTGTTGATGGAAATTGAGGCTTTATCTAACCCCAACTCTATTTTTTTTCTTTTAACTTCCGACTTTTCCTGTAATAAATTAAGTGCCTCTTGAGCAGTTACCTCTTGAACGCTAAACTTCTCTATTGGGGTTTCGAGAAGTTTAGGTAATTCTTGTTTAGGTAAAAGATTAAGAACACCATCATTTAACTGCCATTTATGATGCACATCAGTTAACTCTAAATTGATTAGAAACAATTCAAGAGAAGTAGTTTCAGAGGCAACAAAACTTTGTTTTGACGGGTTGCCACAATTAACAGTAACAATACCTCCAGGTATTTTTGCGTTTGACAATGCCATCTGAAACAACAACGTGCTTTCTATATTCCGAGATTCAGGCAATGTTATTTTACGACTTAGTATAGATTGCCCAGGTTTTTTTGTTAGATTATTGTTTTGACCTAAAACCGCTATTGCCAACGTGATAATTATTGCGGCTAATCCTATTCCTAAAATTTTCATTTCATGTCTCCCTTAAATATTTTCCAAATAAATTTTAGCTTTAATGCGTGTGTCCCGATTGAATGACAGCCCTAGTTGCAATTAGTTGCCCGTTTTTCTTTCCTACTTCAACATGGAACTTCGGCGTCAACTGAAATGTCATACTTCCGATTATGATTGAAAATGTCTGGTCAAAACAGTCGTATCCCTGAGGATTGTACGGACCCTGTACCACCGCCGCATTGATGTCCGACAGGATTTGGTTTGCAGGAACTTGAGAAGTGAATGATGGAGGTAATCCTCCTAGAGTCCCGCAATCATTACTAAAACTTTCTGTGAACGTAAATCCTTGTAATATACGTTGTCCATCTTGGTCAACTAAAGCAAATGCATAGTTTCTGTAAACACCTGTTACGTTGCTATATAAAACCGTACCCGCCAAATTAATTACGTCCCCAACAAGAGGAGTTTGCAAAGGACCAACTCCATTAGGTGCGCCAGAAGTGTTGAAGGGAACAAGTTCAGTAGGAATTTGGACAAAGAAGTTAACAGAACTAAGACTTTGGCGACCATTTGCTGTCACTTTAACAGACCGGTTTCCGCCTGTTGCATTCGATGCAATTGCAAAATCGGCAGTAATTTGTGTGCGTGCTGAATTAACCACTATATTAGAAACAGTAATTCCCGAGCCTGGCTGAATTGTTGAGCCTGAGCGAAAACCTGTTCCTACTATTGTTACATTAACGGTTGCGCCAACTACTGCCTTGTTCGGTGAAATACTGCTAACTGTAGGTCTGAGTTGATTCGGATCACAATTGCCAATGCTAGTATGTTCAGTAGAACCTAAATAGATTTCAGGCTGATCGAGAACTCTAGGGTTTGTTAATGCAGAAAAGAACATCGAACTTACATAATCTTCTACTTG
>DASVQU010000167.1:0-5239 GCA_036388995.1 Pyrinomonadaceae bacterium
AAAAACACTCGCGGTATTCGATTATTATCCGCACGACGTTTGGCTTTATCTGCTCGCTTCCGGCTGGAATCGAATCGGTCAGGAAGAGCATTTGATGGGACGCGCCGGAATTGCCGGCGACGAAATCGGTTCCGCGATTATTGCCGGGCGCTTGGTGCGCGATTTGATGCGGCTTTGTTTTTTGATGGAAAAACAATACGCCCCTTATCCGAAATGGTTCGGCAAAGCGTTTTTCGAGCTAAAATGTGTGAAAGATTTGTCGCCGGTTTTCAAAAAAGCGCTGTCGGCGGAAAGTTGGCAGCAGCGCGAAAAATTTTTGGCAAAGGCTTATCAATATGTCGCCTTAATGCACGACGGATTGGAAATCACTGAGCCGCTTTCCGCAAAGGTTGATAAATTTTTCAGCCGCCCTTTTCTGGTGATTCATTTGCACGGAAAATTCGCCGACGAAATTTGCAAACGCATCAGCGATCCGGCGGTTAAACTTATCGCGGAAAAACCGCTCATCGGCAGCATTGACCAATTCAGCGACAGCACCGATATTTTGTCCAATCCACAATGGCGCACGATTTTACGCAAATTATACGAGTGAAAACTCGACGCTTTTTGAGCGAAAAAAGCTGTGATTACAGCATGGAGAGATTATGAGCCAGGAAACGCAGCCGATCAGAATTGAAACAGGCGAAGAAGTGGCGCTTGAGTTAATGAAATTTATCGCCGAAAAGGAAAACAAAGCCCTTGAGCCGGACGCTGTGAGAGATTATTACCTCGATTTATTCATTGAATGCGCGCATGCGGTTTATAACGGCGAGCGATTGCCGAAAGACGAAGAGTAATCGGCTTTAATGAGAAAAGCCGCCGTTTGAGGAATTTCAATATGAAAAAAATCCTAATTGGACTCGCTGTTATTTTTACCACTTTTCAAACCGCTCCGGCGCAAACGGCGAGCGGTGCGGCAGTCAATTCAAAGATCGAACAAGAGTTATTAAAAGCTAATCGGGAATACGACGCAGCGACTGTTACGGGCGACGCGAACGTGCTCGACATAATTTTTGCAGACGAATTCGTTTATACAAACCCGGACGGCGAAGTTCGGGACAAAGCGCAACAATTGGCTTTCGCGCGTTCCGGCGATTTGAAGCTCGAATCGGGTACAAGCGACGAGGTAAAAATCCGCGTTTACGGCAATATGGCGATAATGACCGGACGTTTTACGGCGAAAGGTCAGTTTAAAGGCAAAAGTCTGGAAATCAATGAACGATATACCGCCGTCTGGATCAAACAAAACGGGCGCTGGCGTCTTGTCGCAGAGCAAGGAAATTTTATTAAACCGCAGTCAAGAGACGGTGAAAAAGTGTCTTCGGTCAATTATTACATTGCAGAAGAAAGAAAAAATTTGAACCGACCGTATTCCGACGCAGTGCGTGTCGGAAACACGCTTTATCTTTCGGGCGCAATCGGAACAATGCGCGGGACGAATCAACTCGTTACAGGCGGCATCGAAGCCGAAACGCGCCAGACATTGGAAAACATCAAGCAAACGCTCGAAGCAAATGGCACTTCGCTGAACGAAGTCGTCAAATGCACGGTAATGCTCGCGGATATTAGCGAATGGGACAAGATGAACGCGATTTATCGAACCTACTTTCCGAACAATCGCCCGGCGCGAAGCTCGCTCGGCGTAAATGGCTTGGTGTTGAATGCTCGCGTCGAGATTGAATGTATTGCGGCGGTTCGATGAAATGAATTTGCAAGGTGTTTCAAAATTAGGTAGTGTCCTAATCTTGGGGGCTATACTAAGAAGTGTCTCAAAAACGACCCTTTTTGAGACTGATTTACGGTATTTTCACGTATTTGAGTTTTATGCAGCTCTTTAGCCGAATAATAACTTGTCAGATGCTTTTTATGATTGCGATTAATTAAAAATCTGAAATCAGACGAGTAATCCTACTTTTTATTATTTGAACGCTTGCCGTTCAATCCCACCTATTTCAAAGGAAAACATTATGAGATTACATCGAATCGATATTTTACTAATGTCGCTGATTGTTATCAGTGTATTTGCCCTTCTCTTCGATCTGTCTGCCCAAGCAGGTGGTTCACAAATCATTAGTCAACAGTCCCCAATTGATTATCGCGTTGTCGTCCCTTGCACCAAAGATGCGGAAGTAGTGCGTCTGAGCGGTACGCTTCATGTAACCTTTAGGGCAATGCCAGATGCTAATGGTGGTTACCATGTAACCTCACACGCTAATTGGCAGAGGGTGACGGGAGTAAATGAGGCGACTGGAGAGATTTACCATTTTATTGGTGGCGGGAATGGAAGCAGTAACTCGAATGGCGAGTTATCCTTTACCTCAAATATGATAACTACAGGCGCAGCGGTGAGTTCCGGAGATGGGATTATCTTCTACGTCCATAATATTTACCACGTAACCATGAATGCTCAAGGAGAATTATCGGCGCAATTTATGCACCAAACAGCAGATTGCAAGAACGAAACTGAAGTAACGCAATAGTAAGAAAAGGCTAACTGTCGTTCTTCAACAACGTGCATCTGACTAATCATTGGATATGAGGCGCAAACAGCCATTTCAAAGAGTCTCAAAAACGCCCCTTTTTGAGACAGATAAAAACACAGAAAAAGTGCCTCATAAGCCATACGTTTTTGAGACTCTTTAATTATTGATTTGTTTCCTTTTACCTGCGAAAACAGCACTCTTCCCGTTTTATCAATTTGTCTCATCAGTCGTCTCATTACCAAAATCCCAAAACTCTTCAACATTTTCGACTTATGAGACACTTATTAAATCAACTTTTTCTATCCGCCGAAAATGCTTAGCTGCTAGCACCGCACCAATAGGACACTACCCCAAATTATGTTTGCATTGCCGTTAAAACTCGCGTCTTTGATGCAGGGATTCCAGCCGGATTGGTTTGTGGCGGGCGGCTGGGCTATTGATTTATTTCTGGAAAACGAAACGCGCCCACACGAAGACATCGAAATCGCAATTTTTCGGCGCGACCAATCGGCTTTGCATAATTATCTTCGAGGCTGGCACTTGCAAAAGGTAGAAAACGGCATTTTGTCTGATTGGAACAGTAATGAATTTTTGGAGCTGCCGATTTTTGAGATTCATTGTTTCAATGAAAAGAAGCAGTTGTCGCGTTTTGAAGTTTTGCTCAATGAAACAAACGGCAAAGAGTGGATTTTTCGTCGAAATGAAATCATCACCAAACCGCTTTCCGAATTACATTCGGAATCAAATTACGGGATAAAATTTTTGCGCCCCGAAGTGGTTTTGCTTTATAAATCGAAAAATCCGAGAGAAAAAGACGAGCACGATTTTCTGGCAGCCGTAAATTATCTTGATAATGAAAGTAAAAAGTGGTTGAGAAATGCGCTTACGATTTGTTATTCGCAGCATAAATGGCTGCAAAGTCTTTGATAATTTTGAACGAAGAATGGCATTAAAGCGCATTTTCATTGAGTTAGACTGAATACTTTGGTGTTATTTTGAGCTTAGATTAGGTTGAATGCAAAAACTACTACTGACTCAGTGTGAGTCAGTAGTAGTTTTGTTTTTGTTACTTTATTGCAGCTAAAAGCACTTCATCAAAGCGGCGAGCTATATCGGCTATAAGCTGAGCTTTATCGTGTCCGTTGATGATTGTCCTGGCATTTTCGTAATCGGGAGGCGCGCCGTCCTTGATAAAATTTCCAAGCTTCTTGCCTGTAAACCAGCCGTCCTTCATTCCCTGAATCGCTATCTCGTATGCCAATTCGGGAGTTTTCGCGCGGTCGGGATCGGTTAATAAATCAACGCCTGTTAATGTTTTCGCTTTTGTATAGTTCCTGCGCCCCGTAACCTGTACATATCCGCGCCCGTGAAACAAAGCGCCGTCGCCCGGCTGCGTATTGCCCAGCGTCTTTCCAACCCTTGTCTGCGGACCGTACCGCGAATTAAAATAAGCGTCGGAGCCGTGTTCGTCAATCGGCTTCATCGTGTGTGCAGTTTCCCATTTAAAGGTCGCCAGACAGTATGCCAATTGCCGCCGGTCGGTTTCGCTGCCGGAAAAACGATTGTCCTTTTCTATCAAGGTCAGCAAAACTTCAATCGCATCCACCAAATCCTGAGTCAATGCGCCGAAGCGGGTGCGATAGCCGTCAAAAAATTTTTTATGGTCAAAGGTAAACATTGCGGTTATCTCCTTAAGATTAAATTTAATTTTCTGCGATTTAACGATTAAAAAGTTCCGGCAAAGTTAGATGTCATTAAGTTTTCGCGGAAGTCCGTTTTAGTTAAATGATGCCGGGCGGAATAGTATTAACCTGTAAAATCAGAATGCACATGGATATTATCATAACTTGCAGAAGGTTATTGAGTTTTTTTGCAGCCAGCCGCCGCGTATCGAGGTTACAAAACCCGACGCGGCTGCCTTCGCTGTTAAAGGCTGTTGTGGAAATCTTTTTCCGCACGGGAAGGTTGACGGCAAAAAAGCAAACCGACACTCTAAATAAACAGCAGTCGGATACTTTCAGGAAACTCGGCTATAAATTCAGGTTGGTTGTAATTTATGAACGAAGAATGCATTAAAGCGCATTTTCACTGAGTTACACCGAGTGCTTTGTGGTTATTTTGTGCTTAGATTAATTTGAATGCAAAAACTCTAAAGCCACCTTTAACCGCGGCGGCTTTTTTTACTTTTCTATGTCCACTTGGGTTTCTCCCTCGGTAGTCTGTTCAGTTACATTGATTATTAATGTTTCCTCTCTCGGTTTTGGGCATTAAGGATCGGCAATAAAATTAACGTTTATTGTGTTCTCGTTAATATTTAACGTCTGCGAAGGCTGACTGAAGGTAAAGCGTTTTGCTCTTGCCGTAACACTATACGTCTGCCCTGGCGTGACGCCTTTAAAGTGGTAATAGCCTAAAGCTGAAGTTCTAGCCGTTCTTGTATTGCCAGAGGGGTCTGTTAGAGTTAACGCAGCATTGGGGATGCCTCTAGCGTTTGCCATCAATACTCTGCCGCTGACTGTGAACCCTACCGATGTAGCTGCAATAGTCAGAAAAGCATCGGTAAATATGCCCGCGATAACTGTCTGTCCGGCGTTATTAGTATGAACACCGTCACCTTGAAAAAACATCGGGTTGGCTGCATCACTAAGAAAAGGATGAGCAGCCAAATCAATAATAAAATCCGCGCCGGAGTTTCCGCTTCGCAGCCAGTTGTTATA
>DASVQU010000168.1:0-15703 GCA_036388995.1 Pyrinomonadaceae bacterium
GGTTTGAATTATAAGCTGCTGACTCCGTTCACGTCGTTTGTCGCGGTCGAAGGTAAAGTTGTCACTCAAGGCGGAAAAACGCGCCGCGTCGAAGTTCCGGTCGAAGCTCCGGCGGGAATGAACATAAACGGCGCAACTACATCGAGCGATCCGCACGGTTTCGGAGCGCAGATGTTTGTTGGTCGAAGAGTACGGAGAACATCAGGTGCTTTACCAGTAGCAAACACTTATCCGACAATAAGCGGCGTAACTATCAAACAAACAGGGAAAATTGTTAATAGCGGTGCGCCAACCGGATCTATTGCCATATCTCCGCCCGTCCCGGTTCCGACCCCAATTCCGAAAACAATTTCCGGCGGCGTCGTAAACAGCAAAGCAAGGAGTTTAGTCGCGCCGACATATCCGGCAGCCGCCAAAACCGTTAATGCTTCGGGCGCAGTCAACGTGCAAATCGTGATTGACGAACAGGGCAACGTAATCTCGGCTATTGCAACAGGCGGGCATCCGCTTTTGCGTTCGACAGCCGTTGAAGCGGCGAAGCAATCGAAATTCGCCCCGACTTTATTATCCGGCAATCCGGTCAAAGTAACCGGCACAATCGTTTACAATTTTGCGTCTCAAAACTCGACGGCAACCGTCATATCGGCAACGGCAAGCTCGGAAGTAATAAATGAGCCTGAACAAACGCCGCCGTTGACGCCAAAAATGATAAAACGCAGAGAGCTTGAAGCGAAGCTGCATCCGAAAATAGCCGAATTGCTCAATAATTTGAGTCAATCTAAAACAATTGAATCATCGTTTGTTCGCAGCGGCAAAGCTGAAATCGTCTTGCGAATAGATTCCTTAACTCCCGAAACACTCGAAGAACTTAAGAAAATCGGATTTGAGGTGACGCGCGAGCTGCCGAATCTGAAAGCCGTTTCGGGACAAATTGCGATTGACAAATTGAGTGCCTTAGCCGAATCGGTTCGCGTTAAATTTATCGCCCCGGCAATGAATCCACGCTAAAACGAAACGAATCGGAAACCGGAAGGAATAGATAAGTCAAATCTTATCTATTCCTTTCTTTATTAAAACCGGATTTCAGATTTCAGAATTAAATTCAAAAAATATTCTTCCGTCGCTGAAACCTTTTCGCCGTCTCGCGCAACATAAAAAACGGCTAGCCAAAAAAAACAACTTTACAGCGAGGAAGAAATGAAAAAAACTCTCTTTGTTTTAGCCACTTTGTGGTTTTGGCTGGCGTTCGTCTTTTTTGCAAACGCCCAGGCGCAAACCGCCGTAACCGAAGGCACGCTCAGAGCCGTCGCGGAAGACGGAAAGTTATTGGGCGATTGCCCGCTCAAACACACCGATGTCAAAGCCGAAATCTCCGGCTTTCTCGCCCGCGTTCGAGTGAGGCAGGAATTCGAAAACAATTTTGCAGACAAAATCGAAGCCGTTTACGTTTTCCCTCTGTCTCAAAATGCAGCCGTTGACCAAATGACGATGCGTATAGGTGAGCGCACGATTGCAGGGCGGATTATGAAAAAGGAAGAAGCCAAACAGGTTTACGAAACGGCGAAAACCGAGGGCAAAACCGCCGCTCTGTTAGATCAAAATCGCCCGAATGTTTTCACTCAAGCGGTCGCCAATATTCTTCCCGGTGAAAAGATTACGGTTGAAATCAGCTATGTCGAAACTTTGAAATATGAAGACGGCGCTTACGAATTTGTGTTTCCGACAGTTGTTGCGCCCCGTTACAATCCGGCACAAGTTACTGATACTTATAGGATTTCCGCCCCCATTGCCGCGACTCGCGCCGGTCACAACATTTCTATTGAAGTTAATTTAGACGCCGGAGTTCCCGTCGAAAAGATCGAGTCGAAGGTACATGAAATCGAATCGGCAATGCTTTCCGCCAGCCGCCGCGTCGTCAAGCTCAAAAGCGAAAAAGACATTCCGAATCGCGATTTTGTTATGCGATACGACGTTTCCGGCAAGAAAATCTCCGATGCGGTTTTGACTCACCGCGACAAGCGCGGCGGGTTTTTCACGTTAATGTTACAGCCGCCCGACACAATTTCTTATGAAGACGCAACGCCGAAGGAAATTGTTTTCGTTCTCGATACGTCGGGTTCAATGTCCGGTTTTCCTATTGAAAAAGCCAAAGAAGCGATGCGGCGGGCGCTTGACGGGCTTCATCCGTTCGACACTTTTAATCTCATCACTTTTGCCGGAGACACGCACATTTTGTTTGACAAACCTGTTTCGGCAAGCGTCGAAAACCTGAGAAAAGCGCAGGAGCTTTTGGACGGAACCGAAGGCAGCGGCGGAACCGAAATGATGAAAGCAATTCGAGCCGCGTTCGAGCCTTCGGGTTCAAATAGTCACGTCCGAATCGTCTGTTTTATGACCGACGGCTTAGTCGGCAATGAGGCGGAAATCATCGCCGAAGTGCAAAAACACCGTGAGGCGCGCGTGTTTTCTTTCGGAATCGGAGAATCGGTCAATCGTTTTCTGCTCGATAAAATCGCTGAAGAGGGACGCGGCGAAGCCACATACGTTTCGCTCACGGACGACGGTTCGGCGGCTGCGAAAAGTTTTCACGAGCGCGTCCGCTCGCCGCTTTTGACCGACATCTCGATTGATTGGAACGGTTTGCCCGTCGCAGATATTTACCCGAACAGAATCCTGGATTTGTTCGGCGCAAAACCGATAATTCTGCACGGCAGATTTACTAAATCCGCGAGCGGCACGATTCGTTTGAAGGGCAAAAGGTTCGGGCAAGATTTCATCCGCGAAATTCCGGTCGTGTTTCCCGAAAACGAGGCGCAGCACGATGTTTTGGCAGCGCTCTGGGCACGCACGCGCATTGACGATTTGATGTCGCAGGATTGGAACGGAATCCAAAAAGGAAAAGCCCGCGACGAGGTGCAGAACACGATCACTCAGCTTGGACTTGAATACAATTTGCTGACACAGTTCACATCGTTCGTCGCTGTCGAAGACAGAATTGTCACTGACAATAATCAACCCGCCCGCCGCGTTGAAGTTCCTGTCGAAACGCCCGCGGGAACAAAAAAGGCTTACAAACAATGGCTGGATAAAGATGTTGCTTATATTATTACCGAAGCTGAGAAAAAGGCATTTACAAACACTGCTTCGGGCGGTGGAGGTGGAGGAGGCGGAATCGGCTCCGGTAGAGGCAATGGAATTGGCGGCGGAAATTCGGTTGCACCGCCGAACAATGTGGCAGCAACCGTTAATGTAACCAGCGACGCCGGTTTGATAGTTGATGCAACCGAAACAAAAATACAAACAAGCATAACAGCAAAATCAATTCAGAATTTGCCCCTTAATGGCAGGCAATCTCGAAATTTGGCAAAAGGCACAACGTTTTCATCTTCTTTGAGAACAAACACTGCCGCCAAACCTGAGCCGCTTTCCGGTCAATTCTCGATAAACGGCGCGACCGGCGCGCAAAACAGCTTTATTATTGAAGGGCAGGAAATATCGAATTACCGCACCGGAACATTAAACTCCGCCAATAGCGCTCGCGGCAGAGTCGAAGATTTAATCAAACCGGAATATACGGAAGCTGCAAAACGAGCGCGGGCTGCCGGAAGGGTCAATGTTCGCGTTAAGATTGATGAAAGCGGCAAAGTCACCGAAGCAAAAGCCGTCTTTGGAAATCCATTGCTCCGCGTTGCCACTGAAAGAGCGGCGCGCGAAACAAAATTTGCACCTGCGACTGTCGCAGATAGCGCCGTAAAAGTTGTCGGAACTCTGGTTTACCATTTCAAACGTGGCAAAGGCGTTGATTCGATCTCCGCAATTGGAATGAGAGCCGTGCCGCAGTCACTTGCGGAAAAACGGTTGATTACGGTTGAATCGCGGCTTCATCCGAAAATCGCCGAGTTGTTGAAAAATCCAATTGCAAAAGCTGATTCGGCAAACGGCGGAAGAGCGGAAATTATCGTTCAGCTCAAAACGCTGAATCCGCAGACGATTGCGGTTTTAAAAACTTTCGGTCTCAAAATTTCGCGCGAATTGCCGAATTTAAAAGCGGTTGTCGGGCAAATTTCAACGGTAAAGCTGGCTGCTTTGGCTGAAATGAAATCTATCGTTTTTATCTCGCCAAAAATGGATTGAGATTTGCGGCTCGCGAGCCGGTTAAGCATTTGAAACAGTTTCATCGCTGTTTTCTTCATAATTTCCGCGAAGTTTTAAAACTTCGCGGATTTTTTTGCCCTTTGACTTTTGATTTAACGCGACAAAATCAAATAAATTCAAAGTTTTGCTACAATTGTATTAGCAAACCAACATCGTTTGAAATCGGTGAAGTTTTAAACCATTGCGAATGCGAGTCGTGTTAAAAGGGAGAAAATCTGATGGCTGCTGTATTGACATTCGATAAAACTAGCGAGAAGCGAACCGATGAAATTATTTCTTACAATCCGGCAACAGGCGCGGAAATCGGGCGGGTTCCGAGCGCGGGCAGAGAACAGGTTTTTGCCGCCGTCGAAAAGGCTCGCGTGGCTTTTAAAACTTGGCGCGAAACATCGTTTGCCGAGCGCAAACGGATTGTTTTGCAGGCGCGCGAAGTTATTCTCTCGGAAATGGACGAAATCGCCCGGCTCATCTCCGAAGAAATGGGCAAGCCCATCGCGGAAGCTTTTTCTACTGAAATTTCTCCCGTTCTGGATTTAATGCAGTATTTCGCCCGCAACACGCAGAAATTATTAAAACCGGAAAAAATCAATATCGGACAATTAGCTTTTCTCGGTCGCTCTTCTCGAATCGTTTATCAACCGCTCGGAGTTGTCGGAATCATTTCTCCCTGGAATTATCCGCTGGCGATTCCGCTCGGCGAAGTGACGACGGCTTTGATGGCTGGCAACACGGTAGTTTTAAAACCGAGCGAGCTGACGCCTTTTGTCGGGTTGAAAATCGGCGAAGTTTTTCAAAAGGCGGGATTACCCGAAAACGTTTTACAAATCGTCACGGGCGACGGACGAACCGGCGCAGCTTTGGGCGAAGCGGGCGTGAACAAAATTATGTTTACGGGCAGCGTCGCTACCGGAAAGAAAATTGCAGAAGCCGCTGCTAAAACTCTAACGCCTGTAGTGTTGGAGCTTGGGGGCAAAGACCCGATGATTGTTCTGGATGATGCAAATCTTGAAACGGCGGCTTGCGCAGCCGTTTGGGGCGCATTTGCCAATTCCGGGCAAACCTGCGCTTCGGTCGAGCGGCTTTACGTTCACGAAAAAATTGCGTCCGAATTTATCGAGAGAGTTGTTGAACTCACAAAAAAACTGCGCCAAAACATCGGCACTGAAAATGAGACGGAAATCGGCTCGATGGTTTCCCAAAAACAGCTCGAAAACGTTGAAAATCACGTCACCGACGCCAAAGAAAACGGCGCGCAAATTTTAACCGGAGGAAAACGAAACGAAAATTTTACCGGCGCGTTTTATGAGCCTACGGTTTTAACCAATGTTGACCATAGTTTTCGAGCAATTCGAGAGGAAACCTTCGGTCCGACATTGCCGATTATGACTTTTAAAACCGAGGACGAAGCCGTCAAAATGGCAAACGATTCCGAATTCGGGCTGACGGCGAGCATTTGGACTAAAAATATCGAAAAGGGCAAACGCCTCGCCGAAAAAATCGAAGCCGGAACCATTACGGTGAACGAAGTCGTTTACACTCATGGCATTGCGCAAACGCCTTGGGGCGGCATCAAAAACAGCGGATACGGCAGAACGCACGGCAAAATGGGTTTGATGGAATTGGTTACACCGCAACACATTCACGTCAACCGCATAACTCAAGTTCCGGATGTTTGGTGGTTCAATTACTCTGCGGACGCCGTTAATCTTTTTCGCGGTTTAGCCCGGCATTTTGCCGCCGGTTCGCTTTTCAGAACGGCGCGTGTGCTGCCCCAGATGCTCAAACGTTTAAAGGAAAATCGTCGTAAATAATGCCGCTCAAACGCTATTTTCACCGCCGCGAGCGATATTTCGCCAGCCTCAATGACAATCGCGCCGTGCGCCCGTTTGAATGGGGAAAAGAATTTGCAGATCCGGCTTTCGTTTCCGATACAAACGGCGCTTCGCCCGCTTCGTTTTGGAAACATTACGCCGAAAATGCCATCAAAAACAGCGACCGATTTTTCGCTTTGTCCGAAATTTCAGATTTCAAATTTGAGATTCAGAATCTCACTTGGACGAGCCAAATAGAAACTGTTTCCCCCGAAAACAACATTGCGCGGGCGCGTTTTTTTCCCATCGAAAAAAATCAAAAGAAAAAACGCGCTGTAATTGTTTTGCCGCATTGGAACGCCCAGCCTGAAAGTTATTTTGCTTTGTGCCGGGTTTTAAATCGCATCGGAATAGCAGCTTTGCGTTTGACGCTGCCTTATCACGAAGAACGTCGCCCGCACGAAACGAATCGCGCGGATTATCTGGTTTGCCCTAACATTGGACGCACTTTGCAATCAATCCGCCAAGCTGTTTTGGATACGAAAGCTGCGGTCGCCTGGCTAAAAATGCAGGGTTTTGAACGAGTCGGAATTGTCGGCACGAGTATCGGCTCGTGTACCGCTTTTTTGACGATGGTTCACGATGCTAATTTAAATGTTGGCGTTTTTAATCACGTTTCTAGCTATGTCGGAGACGTTACCTGGCGCGGAATATCAACTGAGCACGTCCGGCGCGGATTGGAAAATCACGTTTCGCTCGAAGAATTGCGGGAATTTTGGCTACCCGTCAGCCCTGCAGCTTATTTTGAAAAATTAAAAAATCTGCCGCCTCGCCAGATGCGATATATTTTTGCGCGCTATGATTTAACGTTTCCCATTGATTTATCGCGTCAAACCATTGCGGCATTCAAAAAACACGGCATCCGCCATGACAAAACCATATTGCCTTGCGGTCATTACACTTTAGGCGAAGCGCCTTGGGTTTATCTGGACGGCTGGAAAATCGTTTCTTATTTTCGAAAGCATCTATAAAATCAATTCAAAATGCTCGACAAATTTATCAACAAACGCAAAAACAACTGGCAGCGGCTCGAAGATTTATTGTCTCTGGTCGAATCGGCAACGCTGCGCGGTTTGAGTCGGGAAGAAATTCGAGAGCTTGGACAGCTTTACCGCCGTGCAGCTTCGGATTTAGCAATCGCGCGCGCCGAATCGCGCGATCCTAAGCTGGTTAATTATTTGAACAGCTTGGTGATACGCGCTCACGGTCAGATTTATCGCGCCGAAAATCAGGGACTCGGTTTAATCAAAAAATTTTTCCTGCGCGATTTTCCTCAAACCTTCCGAAAAACTTGGATTTTTACCGCAATTTCGTTTCTTACTTTTGCGCTTTCCGCAATTCTGGCATTCGGCGCAACTTGGCAAAGCATTGATTTCGCCGAAACAATCGGCACTTACGATATTCGTTATGAGGTCGAAGACGAGCGGCGTTGGTGGCTGGAACTAAACAAAGGCAATCAAATCGGCTCGGCGGCAATATTGACCAATAATATTATGGTCACGTTTTACGCCTTTTCTTACGGTGCTTTTTTTGCTCTCGGAACGCTCTATATCATAGCGATGAACGGCGCTTTTCTGGGTTCGATTTTCGCCATCTGTTATCAGCTTAACCCTCCTTTTGGCAATGATTTGCTGTTTTTCGTCATCGCTCACGGCGTGATTGAGCTTTCATGTATTTTCATCTGCGGGGGCGCAGGGATGATGATCGGTTACTCGATTCTCGTGCCCGGTGATTTATCCCGCATTGAGGCTCTGAAGAAAAGCGGCGTCGAAGCCGTTAAAGTGGTTGTCGGATGCGCTTTTTTGCTTGTGATTGCCGGAATTATCGAAGGCTTTGTTTCGCCTGCCCCAATCAATCCCGCCGTCAAAGTCGGAATCGGTTTGACGACTGGAATCGCGATGTATTCTTATTTGCTTTTTGCCGGGCGCAATGCAGATTCAGAGCAAACCGCGCTCTTTAACTCGTAGATATGTTTCAAGTAAAGATGGAGCGAGGGTTCGCCTCGTAACGTCCAACGCCAATCCGCCTTGCGTCTCGACGTTTTTTAGCGCCGTCTCTCTCTGAAATAAAATTTCTTCCGCAACTGATTGTGTAAAAAGACTTCTGGCAGAATTCGGTTCATCTTGTACGACCATTCGCAAATCTCTGTCGCCGATAGTCACTACAAGTGGTAAATGTCTGGGTCGCAATAGTTTTAGAGAAGCAAGCAGCTCTTTCGAGCCTTCTTCATCAACCAAATCGGTTAAAATTACAACAAACGAACGGCGCTTAACATTTGCAGAAATGAATTGAAATGCTCGTGGATATGAAGGTTCTACCATTTCAGGCTCTACATCGTGGAGAGCTTCAAGTACAGCTTCAAATTGTTCAGTTCCTTTTTTGGGAGGAAGAAATTTCTTGATTCTGCGCCCAAAAACTAAAACGCCGACGTTATCTCCGCCTCGCGCGGCGGCTGACATTAAAGCGAGAGCCGCTTGAATAGCAGTGTCGAACTTTGTCTCGTTTTCAATACGCCCGGTCATCAAACGCCCTGCATCCAAGGCAATAACAACCGTTTGATCGCGCTCGATTTGGTATTGACGAGTTACTAATTTACCTCGCCGGGCGGTTGCTGTCCAGGAAAGATGCCTAAGCTCGTCGCCGCGCACGTAATCTCGAAGAGACTCGAAATCCCTTCCCTCGCCGCGCAAAATAGCCCGACGGTTGACCGCAACCAATGATTTTGCTCCGAGTGCCGCTAATTCGATTTCTCGCGCTCGGCGCATATTTGGATAAACTTTAACGGCTGTTTCAGTTTTTATTTCACTCTGAACCCAAACTAAACCGAGACTTGATAAATGTCGAACAATGGTCTTTCCAAATTCGAAATGCCCGCGGTTTGTCGGTGTTAATCCATATATGAAATTTGCAGTAGTTTTTGGCGGGATTGAGACAAATTCCTCTCTTCTACCCGTTAATTTCATTTCAGTCGGATATTCATCTTTTAAAATTATTCTGTAAGAATGAGAACTGCTATTTACGATTTTTAGATTTACTTCCGTTTCATCACCAATTGCAAACCGTTTATTAAATTCGCGCTGAATTGTTATTTCTTCAGGTAAACTGCTTATTCTACAATCTATTAAAGCCAGCAAAATTAAGAACAAATCAAAACCCAGAACAATCCATGCGAGCAGCGGGATGTTCCATGAAAGTGAAAGAGCTATAAATCCGCAGCTAAACCAAATAAAGAAGTATTTACTAAAAACAAAATTCATTTGATAGTTTTTTAGAATACCTCTATTAAATAACTTGACTTCGCTTTGACTTCCCCGATTATTACCGCATCAGAAAATTCGGAAATAAACTTATCGGCTCGCTCTTTTTCCAAACTTATTAAAAGTCCACCCGCCGTTTGTGGATCGAAGAGCGCGCTTTGTGTTTCACGTTTTACATTTTCATCAAAAAATATCGTCTCACCGACATACTTTCGGTTATTTTTGTCTCCCCGAGTCAACATTCCTTCCGAAATCAAATCTAAGACATCAGGTAATAACGGCACTTTGTTTGAATCTATTTGAATTGTCACATCGCTTGCCTGCGCCATTTCAAATGTGTGTCCGAGCAAACCGAATCCCGTCACGTCAGTGCATGAATTAACGCCGATTTTTTGCATTATTTCTGAAGGAATTCTAGCAGATGAAGTCATAGCCCGGATTGCAGCTTCGGCTGTTGCCTGCCTTGCAGCGCCGCGTTTTACGGCTGTGTTGATGGCTCCGGTTCCAATTGGTTTAGTAATAATTAAAACGTCTCCTGATTTAGCTCCGGCATTTGTAATGACTTTTTCAGGATGAATAATACCTGTTATGGAGTAACCAAATTTGATTTCTTTATCGTCGACCGAATGACCGCCCAACACAACTACGGATTCTTCATTTAGGGCTTTTTGACCGCCGCTTAATATTTCACCAAGAACATTCCAATCGCCTGTTTGCGGGTAACAAACAATTGAAAGCGCCGTGAGTGGTTTTCCGCCCATTGCGTAAATATCGTTGAGCGAGTTTATCGCCGCAATTCTCCCATAGATTTCAGGATCGTCTGCAACCGGCGTAAAAAAATCAACAGTTTGAACCAAAGCCGTTCCGTCTGTAAGGCGAAAAACTCCTGCATCATCGGCAGTTTCGTAACCGACAATCACATCTGTCATATCTTGCTTGGGCAGCAGGCTCAAAACTTGAGCCAAATCGCTTGGCGCGAGCTTTGCCACTCAACCGGCGCAAGAAACTGTTTCAGTTAAACGCTTTTTCTTCTCCATATTAAAGTTTAATTCGCTTTTTCCGTCAGCATTAAAAGCTGAAAAACTCTGTCTAAATCGGCTTCGCTGTAATATTCAAATTCAATCTTTCCGCCGGTGCCTCGTCCATCTGGCGCAATTTTCACTTTTGTTCCGAATCTTCTTCGAAGCTTCTCTTCCGCCGCGCGTACATTCGCATCAACGGCTTTTGATTTTCTTTCCTTTGAGATAGTTTTTTCGACGCTTTCTCCCGCTGCAACTCTCTTAACCGTTCGTTCGGTTTCGCGCACAGAAAGCGACATCTCCATTATACTTCGGGCTACAAGGCGTTGTGACGCGTGATTTTCAACTCCAAGCAAGGCGCGAGCATGACCAACGGAAATTTTTTCTTCCTCAACTAATTTTTGAATGTCATCTGGCAAACGAAGCATTCTCAAATAATTAGCGATCAAAACTCTGTCTTTTCCAACTCGATTTGCGACCATTTCCTGCGTCAAACCGAGAGTTTTGATTAGTTTTTGATAAGCCCGTGCTTCTTCCATCGAATTAAGCTCGTGCCTCTGAATATTCTCAATTAGCGCCAGTTCAAGTAGCTTTTCGTCGGAAACTTCACGAATAACCGCCGGAATCTTTTTGAAACCTGCTTTTTGTGCGGCACGCCAGCGCCGTTCTCCGGCGACAATCTCAAACTTATTATTTTTGTTACGGCGCAGGATTATGGGCTGAATTATTCCATTTTCTTTGATAGATTGAGTTAGTTCCTCGAGCTTTTCAACATCAAATCTGGTGCGAGGCTGTTCCTTGTTCGGTTCAATTAAATCTATATCAATTTCGCGCAACTCTTCATTTGTACTGCGCTCATCTTCCGGCACTAACGCGCTTAAGCCTCTACCTAAAGCCATTTTTTTACTCATGACTTAAAATCTCCTTTGCTAATTGTAAATAACTTTCGGCACCACGTGACCGAATATCATAAAGAATAATCGGTTTTCCGTGACTGGGAGCTTCCGCCAGACGAACATTTCTCGGAATAACAGTCTGCAAAACCTGTTTCCCGTAAAAATCACGCAAATCATTGGCAACTGCTGTCGAAAGATTAGTCCGCTCATCGAACATTGTCAAAAGCAGCCCTTCGATTATTAACTGGGGATTTAACCCCCTGCGCAAACGTGCCAATGTGTCAAATAATTCAGTAACTCCTTCCAGCGCATAATACTCACATTGGATAGGAACTAGTAGTGAATCAGCCGCTGTTAAGCCGTTTAGTGTTAACAGGCTCAGCGAAGGTGGGCAATCAATAATAATATAATCGTATTTTTCTTTTAAAGGCTGTAAAATATCGCGTAAACGATATTCTCTGCGCAATGTATCAACCAATTCAATCTCTGCTCCTGCTAAATTTTTATCAGATGGAAAAACCCACAACAGAGGTAATTCTGTCGGTTGAATGGCATTTTCCGGCGCGTCATTTAAAACTAAAGCGTGATACAGGCTTCTGCGCTTAATACCGCGCTCAATTCCTGCGCCGGAGCTTGCGTTTGCTTGCGGATCTGCGTCAACAAGCAATACTTTTTTTTCTTCAACTGCAAGAGCGGCGGCTAGATTAACGGCTGTGGTTGTCTTTCCCACTCCGCCCTTTTGGTTGGCAACGGCAATAATTTTTCCCATTCTATAATTTTCCCGCTTTTGTAATTTTGCGTTTACCTCGAAAATCTAACATATAATTGAAGTTTTTTACATTCCTGCAAATCTGTTCATGATAGATTACATAGGCTTCCATCCTTTATTATGAAAACTATTCCGAAATTTCTCGGTGTTAGTAAATAATGAAAAGGAAATAAGTATACATCCTTTTTTCAAATCGGATAGTAATTCAATTAAATTTATGGATCTATGTTTCACGTTTTACAATTTTCAATTATTGAAAGTTGTAAAACGTGAAACATAGAGAACGAATCAAGCAGCTTTTTTAACAGAAGCCGATAAGTGAACAAGAAGTGTGGAAAGAGCTGCATGAGTAATTCCGGGAATTTTACGCGCTTGACCGAAAGTTTGTGGGCGGGATCTTTGCAACCGTTCAATCATTTCGTATGAAAGCCCGCTTATTTTATGAAACTCAAATGTGTCGGGAAATCGCAAAGCATCGTGACGGTTAACCCTGTGGTTAATATTTTGCTGGCTTTCGATATATCCTTTGTAAATCGAATCTGCAATAACAGAATCCAATTCCGTTTTTTTTGTGTTTACATTCAATTCGCTTGGAAGAAGCCGGGAAATAAGCTCCGAATCAACATTTTGTCTTTGAGCAAGTTGTGCCAATGTAAACGAATCCCCCAAATCACACCCCAGAAACTGAGAAGCGGTAGCATAAACAATATCTGAACGTTTGAAACGAATGTTATTGAGAGAATGGGAAAGAAAAGCTATCCGCTCCCGCCGTTGATGAAATCGTTCCCAGCTATCGTCGCCAATAAGACCGATCTCACGACCTTTTTTTGAAAGCCTAAAATCAGCGTTATCATGTCTTAAAGTCAGACGAGCCTCCGCACGGGAAGTAAAAATCCGGTATGGTTCATCGACGCCGTGCTGAAGTAAATCATCAATTAATACGCCAATATACGCTTCATCTCGCCGCAAACGAAATTCATTTCTTCCCAAGACTTGGCGCGCCGCGTTGATTCCTGCCATTAATCCCTGACAAGCGGCTTCCTCATAACCGGTCGTGCCGTTGATCTGTCCGGCAAAAAATAAACCTTTTACTGAAACTGTTTCCATTGTCGGTTGAAGCTGCCGCGGATCAACAAAGTCATACTCGATAGCATAACCGGGGCGGATGATACGAGCGTTTTCCATTCCCGGAATCATTCGCACTAATTCCTGCTGTAAATCGGAAGGCAAGGAAGTTGAAAAACCATTTAAATAAACTTCGTTAGTATTATGTCCTTCCGGTTCTAAAAAAAGCTGATGCCGATTTTTATCTGCAAATTTTACGACTTTATCTTCAATCGAAGGACAATAACGGGGACCAATGCCTTTGATTTTGCCCGAATAAAGAGGCGATTGATGAAGATTTTCACGAATTTTATTGTGCAAATCTTCTCCGGTATAACCGATATAGCAGGTTATTTGCGGTTGCTCGATTTTATCCGTCGCAAATGAAAAAGCGACGGGATTTTCATCGGCAGGCTGCGGTTCAAAAGCATCCCAATCAATCGTTCTCCCGTCAAGCCTCGGTGGGGTTCCGGTTTTTAATCGTCCAACTGGAAATCCGAGCCTTTTCAAACTTTCCGCCAATTCGATAGAGGCTGGCTCTCCGGCACGACCGGCGGAAAAAGTACGGCGCCCGGTATGAATTGTGCCGTTTAGGAAAGTGCCGGTGGCAACAATAACAGCGCTGGCTGCAAATTTTCGGGTATCTTGTAATTCAACGCCCAAAATTTTGTCATCTTTAACAACAAAATCAATAACAACGCCTTGCCGCAAATGCAGATTTGGGACAGCTTCCAAAGTTTGCCGCATTTCGGTGCGGTAAAGGGCGCGGTCGGCTTGGGCACGCGGAGATTGAACAGCCATTCCTCGCGAGCGATTGAGAAGGCGAAACTGAATCCCCGTACGATCAATAATACGCCCCATTATTCCGCCCAGTGCGTCAATCTCGCGCACTAAATGACCTTTAGCGATTCCGCCGACAGCCGGATTGCAGGACATTTGACCGATTAAATCTAAATTTATGGTCACTAGAGCGGTTTCAGCGCCTAAGCGAGCCGCAGCCGCCGCCGCTTCGCAACCTGCGTGACCTGCGCCAATAACAATAACATCAAAAACTTCATCGAAAACCATAAGCTATTATTGATGCGGAAAATCTATTTTCCGATGCAAAAGGTTGAAAAAATACGAGTTAAAACATCTTCAGAAGTAGTTTCGCCGGTAATCTCGCCAAGCAGACGTAGAGCATTGTGCAGCCCGACTAAAACAATCTCTTCACTCGTTTTAACGGCGAGTAAATCCAACGACTCCATAACTTCTAGCTGAGCCCGTCGCAAAAGGTCGTGATGACGCGCGTCTGAAATGAGAAAACCGGAATTTTCAATGTCTTGTGAAGCGAAAGGAGCGATCAACTCTTTTCGCAGCAAATCTAAACCAGTCCCGGTTTTTGCGGAAATTCTTACAACTTTATCGTTCGCAGAAATTGTTGTCGAATCAGTGTAGCCGGTTAAATCCGTTTTGTTAATCGCAATCAAACGCAAATTTTCTTCGGTTGCACTGAGAACATCAAAATCTTCCGTCTGTAGAGGAAGCGAACCGTCTAAAATGACAACGACAAAATCGGCATCGGCAATTGTACGATGAGTTCTTTCGACTCCGATACTTTCAACTTTATCCGTTGCTTCACGTACACCGGCTGTATCGAAAAGGGAAACCGGTATTCCATTGACCGATAAATTTTCACGCAAGCTATCGCGCGTGGTTCCCGGAATTTCAGTTACTATAGCACGATCTTGACCGATTAAGCTATTAAAAAGGCTCGACTTACCAACATTTGGGCGCCCAACTAAAGCAACCTTCAACCCTTCGCGCAAAAGCTTACCGGCGCGAAACGTTTCAGCCATTGCGCCGATTGATTTGTTAATTTCTAAAAGTTTTAATTTGATGTTGTCTGTAGCAAAATCCGGCAAATCGTCTTCGACAAACTCAAGAGCCGATTCAAGAACGACAATAATATTCAGCAAATCATCTTTGAGAGGTTGAAGCTGATTGGAAAGCTCGCCGCCGAGTTGTCTGGCGGCTTGCCGGACTGCGGAAACGGTTTGAGCGTCAATTAAATCGCGGATGGCTTCTGCCTGACTTAGGTTCAGCTTTCCATTAGCCACGGCGCGTAATGTAAACTCGCCCGGTTCAGCAAGCCGAGAATCGAAATGCAGTGCCGCGTCAACAATTTTTCGCAACAAAACCGGCGAACCGTGGCAGCTTATCTCCAGAACATCTTCACCGGTAAACGAAAAGGGCGATTTGTAAAAAGTCAAAACCGCTTCATCCAAAACGTCCTGGTTTAATGGCTCGTAAATTTTCCGCAGAATTGCGCGACGGGGCTCGGGTGAAAAACGCTCATCGGAAACGAGTTTCTGACCGATTTTGAGCGCATTTACGCCGCTAAGCCGAACAACGCCGATACCACTTCTTCCAAGCGGTGTTGAAACCGCAACAATTGTATCCACAACAGTTTAACTAGAAATTTATTCTTTCGGGCGAATCTGCAAACGACGATTTTTACCGTCGCCGATTGACTCGGTTTGCAAGTCTTCTTCTTCAGCCAGACACATATGAATCGCCCGGCGCTCGCTCGAATTTAAAACACCGAAAGTAAACGGTCTGCCGTTTTTGCGAACGCTGTCGGCGGCAAACC
>DASVQU010000169.1:0-11052 GCA_036388995.1 Pyrinomonadaceae bacterium
ACCATATATGTATCCTGGAACAGATAAGCACCGTAGCCTTTTGTGAAAACGGTTTTGCCGTCTTTGACGACTGAAATGACCGCGCCGGGAACATTGAGCTTATGCATTCGCTCGGCAAAAATCGGGTCGAAAAGGGTTTCCAAATCTTTTTGGCTGAGAGAGGTTTCCGTCGGAGGATCATACGGCGGCGCGTTCGGATCGTAAGGCTTGCCCGGCTCGACGCGCTTGCCGTCAATAAATCGCAGCAAATCTTTTTCGTTCTCGACAAATTTCAGTTTCCAGCCGTCGGGCGTTTTCACCCACGTTTCATCTTGTGTGACGGCAGTTTGGATCGGGCGCAGTTTTCCGGCAATCTCCTGCATTCTGGAAAAACGCTGGCGAATTGTTGCAACAGCAGTTTCAGCGTTCCGGGGATTGAGATTTAAAATTTCAAAGCCGACTTCCATAGGCGGCTGGATCACCGAAAGCAAAAGCCTTGTGCGAGCCTCCATCTGCTCCGTCGTTTGCTGCCCGCCGTTCAATGCGATGGTGGAAAAATCCGACGTCCTAAGAGCTTGAAAAGCCTCGAAATCTTTGTTTTTAAGGGCTTCGGCTAATTTGGCATATTGCACCTCCAAAGCGCGGCGGATTGTCTGATGCTCAGCCTGCGAAACAGTCCCGCTGCTCTGAGGTCTTTGGTTGTTTGAATTAACATTCGGCAAATCGCTGTAACCGTCCACTTGAAAACGCCAAACATCATTCTTTTCTCGTTTTGCTACGACGACAAACTTGCCGCTGCTGCGCCGCGATTCGCCTTTGCTGTTGGTCGAAACAAGCGTGTAAATGCCGACATCGTAAGCCATATTTCGATCAACCTCACGCTGCACGATGCGAAATATGATTTCGATTTTCCCGTTCTGTCTTTTGACCGAATCGAAAAAGCTCGAAAAATTTTTCAAAACATCCTGCCGCCCGATTTGAACATTGCTGCCGGGCGCAAGATACGCCGCCGTTTCGGTGTAAAGCTCGGTGACTGAAACGGCATCGAGTTTTCGATAACCTTCGCTGAAACGCCGATAAACTTCGTCCAAGCCTTTATGCGGAGGAACCCCTTTTTCTAAAATTAAATCTCCGGTCGGCGCGGTTTGCGGCTGTTGAGCTTCCGTCTTGAAAAAACACAGTGAAATCACTGCAAACACCATCAATAAATTTATTTTCATAGCTTCCTCTGACAGCAAAATTCAAATCGGGGCTTCCTTCTCCAAGTTAAATATGAGCGAGATTATTTGCACAACGGTTTTGTGATTTGCGGTTGGTTTTAAGTGAAATGCGGTCGGCAACAAATCAAAAAACACTCATAGAGCATTTTTAGATTATGGATTCTTTCCGATGGTAAATAGCCGTTATGGAATGCGTTTGATGAAGGAAAACTAACACTTTAGCAGCGCGTCCAAATTTTTGCGATAACGACGGCTCGAAGCGAGCTTAACGCCGTTTTTCAAAACAACTTCAAACTCGCCGGCGAAAAGTGGGTGCAGTTCTTTGATTTGCTCGATGCGAACAATCGCCGAGCGGCGAATTCGCAAAAATTGTTTTGGATTGAGCCTATTTTCAATGCCTTCCATCGTTTCGCGGACGAGAAATTTTTCGCCGCCCGAATGAATCTCAATATAATTGCCTTGTGAAGAAATCCAATCAATTTCTGCGACGTTCAAAAAACGTATTCTCTCATTTTGTTTGACGGCAATTCGTTCGAGATAATTTTCTGCGGCGGGCTTCAAATCTTTTAATAAATCCGCCAATTTGTTTTCAAGAAATTTATTTTCTCCCGACAAAATGCGGCTGCGGACGCGATTTAAGGTTTTCCGAAAACGTTCCGGGTCAGTTGGTTTAAGAACGTAATCAATCGCTCCGGCTTCAAAAGCGCGCACGGCGTGTTCATCGTAGGCGGTCACGAAAACAATCTCCGGCAGATTTACCGCAGTCATTTTTTCGATGAATGAAAAACCGTCGAGAAGCGGCATTTGAATGTCGAGAAAAACTAGATCGGGCGAATGTTTTTCGACTGCTGAAATCGCTTCCCGACCGTTTCCGGCTTCGCCGACAATCTCGAAATCAATCTCCGATTCTAAAAGCTGGCGAATTCCGCGACGCGCAAGCGGCTCGTCGTCAACAATCAAAGTTTTGATTTTATTTGCCATTGTCGCCGGTGTGAAAAGGAATTTTGATTTTGACTTCTAAGCCGCCGCCCGCTTTTGGCGCGAGTTCAAATTGCTGTTTTTCGCCGTAAAGCTTTTCGAGTCTTTCCTGAGTATTTTTCAGCCCGATGCCGTTTTCGTTCTTTGCCGAATCGCTCAAACCCGCGCCGTCGTCGCTAACGGCGAGCCGGACAAAACCGTTTTGCCTTTTTGCTTCGATTAAAATCTTCCCGCCTTCGGCTCGCGGTGCGATGCCGTGTTTTATTGCATTTTCGACCAGCGGCTGCAAAATAAGATTTGGAACAATGGCTTCGAGTGTTTCTTTTTCCACCTCAAAATCAACCTGCAAACGATCTTGAAATCTAATTTGCTCGATTTCCAGATAACCGCGCAGAAAATCCAGTTCATCTTTAAGTGAAATTTCCTGTGTGCCCTCATTCTTGAGCGCCACGCGGAGCAATTCGCTGAGGCGCACGAGCATCTGATTAGCCGCTTTCACGTCGTCTCGCATTAAAACCGAAATCGAGTTGAGCGTGTTAAAGAGAAAGTGCGGATGAAGCTGCATCTTCAAAGCGTCGAGCTGCGCCTGCGCGAGCTTTGTTTCAAGCTGCGCAGTTTCGAGCGTAAGGCGCGCTCTTTCGCGTTCGCGTTCGAGATAACGGCGGTTAATCAATCGCAGATGAGAAATGCCGACGACAATCCAGTAAATCAGCAAGTTGACGTGAAATTCTCCCACGAATAATTTCTGAAAATCGCCGGAAAATGAAAAAGGCTTTTGCGGATTTCCCAAAAGCCATTGCCGAACGAAAATAAAAATTGACAACTGGATGAGCGAAATTACGGAACCGGCAAGAAAATGAATTATCAGGTTTCGCCGAATTTTGCCGCTTTCAATAAAAAATCTTTCGGCGAGATGCATTACCAGCGGCGTTAAAAACATCCACGCATAACCGCAAATCAACCAGACGGCGAACGTGTTTCCGAGCGATATGCGCTGCCCGTAATAGATAGCGTTGACATAGCTTTGGAGGGCGAAAAAAACACCGAACAGCGTCCAGCCAACGAAGCCCAGAATTATTAACCGCTTATGACGAGCGATAGTTTCCATTTTTTGGACGCTAAAACAACGGCTGACCCGAATGAGGCGACCGTCATTTTTCCGCTATCATAACACGGGCGAAAATAAAATTAAGCGGAAGTGCCGTTTGGGTGTTTAACTGTGATTGATTTCGATTCTCCTGATTTATAGATTCGATAGAACAACTGCTTCAAGCATTTGGTTCATTTCCTTTGTAACGGATTCTCTGTCTTTGAATAAATCCCAAACCATTCCATTTATAGGCAATGTTTCTTTGCTTTTTATTTGATTTGCCAGTTTAAATCTGTCTTGCGGACTCGGATGCGTGTCGTCTTCGGTTGTCAGGCTGTTAATGGCTTCATTAAATTCCTGTTCCAGATTTTTCCTGACACCTTCATCCTGCTCGGTCATTTCGTATAAATTCTGAAGCGAGCGGTTGGAATTATATGCGGCATTTATCTCTTTCGTGGCAAGATGATTAAACTCTACGCCCCGACGAACGACGTGAGTTAGACCTTCGCGAAAAGCATCCGCTCCGTATTGATGAACGGCAACACGGTCAGCCAATATTTCCTGCAAACGAGTCGCGCCGTGCGTGATGCGGCGAAAGAGAAAATGATAAACGCGGAGAAATTGAAACGCGATGTTGTAAACCGTCGCCGTGCCGTTCTGCGCCATTGCCTCGGCGAGCCGGATAATATCGTTCTCCACACGCAAAGCGACCGCGCCGCCCGCCGTGTCGCGGTTTGAAAAATGTCCGTATTCGTGAGCCAGCACGGCGCGAAAGGCGTTTTGACTGAAATCGTTGAGCGTAGCGACGCCGATAATGAGAATACGCTCGGCTTTATCCTGCATTTTCATCCGAATGCTGCCGCGCTCGTAAACCGCCAATTCGCTGCCCGGCGTCAGACGAATTTCATCAACGGGACGAGTGTTAATCGCTTTTGCAACGTCGCGCGTCAAAGCCCATAGCTGCGGCGCTTCATCCTCTGTCAGCGCGCGTCCGGGATCATCCGTTTTGTTTCGCGCAAAGAGCGATTTAATCATATAGAAAATCGTCACCGCTCCGACAATCACGAGAATGAACAACAGTTTGACCGGAATCCAGCCGAGCCACAGGAAAAACATTATTGCTCCCAGAACCGCAACAAAAACCAAGAGCATCACGACGGGCTGCGAAAGATAATAGTAAACTCCGGCAATGGTGATAACGTTTTTATAAAGTTTACGTAAGCTCTCCTGCCCACCTCCGGTAATGTCGTTCGGGTCAGAATTTTCAATAGAGCGCAAAGTTTTGGCTGACAGAATTTTTCCCGCCACGAATAGGCTCAGCAATCCTAAAGCCCAAGCGCCGACCAGATAAATCCCGTAATAAAAATAAGCGCCAAACCAGAAATCACCGATAAAACTATTGCTCGAAACATTTCCTGATTGATATTCTCCGCGTTTTGCTCGTTCGATTGCGGACAAAATTTCTTGTGCGGTTTCCGAGGGTAAACCTAAACTTTCGGCTTGTCTGATTTCAGCTTCAGCGGCAGAAAAGTTTCCGTCGTTAGCCAGACGAATCGAGTTGAAATAATGCGTCGCCATCAAATCGGGATATTTTTCCGCTAAAAATCTGGAAGCATCACGAAAATCCTGTTCGCGATTTAACGATAGGGCAAAATCCGCAACCGCAACCGCATAATCGGAATCTTTCTCGGTGTCTTTTTGCATTGCTTCTTTCGACAATGCCAGGGCTTGTTCCAATTCCACTTCTGTCGGCTGATAGTTGTTTACGCCGCGTTCCGTAAGGGCGAGAGCATAACTGAACAAATTATCGGAAGTGCGGTTAAGAGCGAGAGCTTTTTGGCTCATTTTTAAGCCTTCGTCGCGTTTGCCGACTCCAATCAAAGCAAATCCCAAACGCCGCAGCGCCGGTTCAAAATTCGGAGCCTCGACGAGAACTTTGTTGTAAAGCTTCGCAGATTCTTCGTAATTCTTTTCATCCAAAGCATCGGTTGCGGCTTTGAATTCGTCAACGGCTTTTGGAGCGATTTTTTGCAATTGCTGCCTGAGCTTTTCTTCTTTATTTAAGTCGCGTTCTGCCTGTTGAGCAACAGCCAAACCGGCGAAAGTGATCCACAACAAAAAACAGGCAATCAGCCATTCCAGTGAGAGTTTCATTGATGATTTTCCTTTTCTAAGTAGTTCTTTATTGAGCCGAAAGATGAAGCCCGCTCAAATATAATTTAATACGATTCAAAATAACAATATTTATTGTCCAAAAGCAGAAGGAACCGGAATGTCCCCGTTCGTTCCGAATTGTTGAGCAAAGAAACGAGAACGGTAGGTGTTTGATAAATTGATGAGTTCGGAAGCGCTCGAACTTTTTACCAACCGTTAAAAGCCAGTTTTATTTTCAATGTGTCTTTAAAACAAAAGGGCATCAAATTGACGCCCTTAAGTTCTTGAAAAATTTGGCTCCGCAGGTAGGACTCGAACCTACAACCCTTCGGTTACACTTTGCCTTGAACTTTCGTTCAAGCGTGGACTATCTCATCAACTTTGCCAAATCTTAACAAAGTTGCCGGACGCTCGCGGGAGTTTTATCGGTTAGGTTTCCTCAACTCCTAGTCTCTGCACGTTCCTGCTTACAATCAAAACCTTTTCAGCAGGCTTCGCTCAGGATTACCATGCTAAATTACTTTAGCGAAGGCTTCCCTGCTAGGCGACCTTTTTCAATTCTCGCAATTTTATAAGAATTGAAAGGTCTTCCTCTGTAGCTGAATAATAAATCCCGACTGACTTATCAAGAAAAGACTTGATAGCAACTATTTCGGGTTTCTTCACTACAGAGTACGGTAAAATTAAATTACATAACTTCTGAACAGCTTGTTTCTTTTCGACTTTGAGCCGATGCGCGGGTCGAGTTGAATTTTTTCTCCAAATCGGACTTTCAATTCTATACTCAACATCACATTGGCGAAGAATCTGTTGAATTTTGTCAATCATTGCCAGACTGACAGTTTCAACAGTTACGCGAAAGGTAACAGACCTTATTGAGTTCTGCTTTCCGTAAATACAGCCCTCGCCATCAATGATGCCGCTTAACCAAGCAATTTCAGTAGCTAGCATTTTACCGCCCTAGTTTAATTCATCCGGTTTTTCAACCACAGTCACCTGTGGAAGCTGCAACTATTTTACAGCCGAATGCTCTGCCATTGAGCTACTGCGGATTATCAAATCTTGCAACGCTGTTTCCGGCGTTCGCAAGATTTATAGAATTACGAAATTCTTTTCACAATGTCAAGCGCGGATAATTTCGCGGTATTTCCACGGAATCGCCTCTTGAAATGTCGGCGATCTTGGGGCAATATCCTGTGAAGTCTTTAAAATCCGGTTATTATAAAAATTATGTCGGCACCAAATATTGAAACGATTGTTAATTTATCAAAACGGCGCGGTTTCGTCTTTCCGGCTTCGGACATTTACGGCGGACTCGGTTCTGCCTGGGATTACGGGCAGCTCGGCGTCGAGCTTGCCAACAACATCAAACAGGCGTGGTGGCGCTGGATGGTTCACGAGCGCGACGATATGGAAGGCGTTGATTCCGCCATTATTCAAAACCGTCTGGTCTGGAAATATTCCGGTCACGAAGAAACCTTCTCCGACCCGCTCGTTGATTGCCGAAGCTGCAACTCGCGGCTGCGGCAGGACAAGCTCGACAAAAATGAGAGCGGAAATTACACCTGCTCAAACTGCGGCTCGATTGATTTAACCGAACCGCGACAGTTTAATTTGATGTTTCAAACCACTCTCGGTGCCGCGTCGGCGGAAGACGATCCGTCGGCGCTCGCGTATCTTCGACCTGAAACGGCTCAGGGAATTTTCATCAATTTCTTAAATGTTTTGAACACTTCGCGCCGCAAACTGCCATTCGGCGTAGCGCAAATCGGCAAGAGCTTTCGTAACGAAGTGACGCCGGGAAATTTTATTTTCCGCACGCGCGAGTTCGAGCAGATGGAAATGGAGTTTTTCGTCAAACCCGGTGAGGACGAAACCTGGCATCAATATTGGATTGACGCTTGTAATGACTGGATAAAATCGCTTGGAATTTCGGATGAGAATTTAAAATTTTACGTTCAGGATGAAAACGAACGCGCTCATTACGCGAAAGCGACGACAGATATTCTCTATCGCTTTTTCCCCGAACGCGAGGACGAAGAAAAGCAATGGGACGAGTTGATGGGAATTGCCAACCGCACCGATTTCGATTTAAAAGCGCACTCGAAAAAGCCGGAAAACGCCGAAGGCAAGCGAATTAACACGGATTCGACCGAAGATTTGTCGTATTTTGACGACGCCGCGAAAGAACGCTTTTACCCGTTTGTGATCGAACCGGCGATTGGCGTCAACCGCACTTTGCTGGCGGTTTTGATGGACGCTTACACCGAAAAAACTTCGGACAAAGGCGAAACTCGCGTGATTTTAAAGTTAAAACCGGAATTAGCGCCGATTAAAGTCGCCGTTTTGCCGCTGGCGAAAAACAAACCGGAAATTGTTTCAATGGCAAAAGGAATCAAAAAAGATCTTTTGGGGAGTTTCCGCACCGTTTACGACGACACGGCGGGAATCGGAAAATTGTATGCGCGGCAGGATGAAATCGGAACTCCGTTTTGCGTCACGGTTGACCACGAATCTCTGGAAGACAATGCCGTCACAGTGCGCGACCGCGACACTTGGGAGCAGGAACGCATCAACGTCAGCGAATTAAGAAGCTATTTGCAAAAAAAGCTGCAAAAATGATTTACAGAGTTTTCTTAAATGGTCAAAATTTTCTCATCAATTTTGATGGCGAAATTAAGAAGGTCGGTTTTTATACAACTCGTTTTGTTGAAGCTGATTCGATGGAAAAGGCAGAAGAAAGTGCTGTTGAAGTTTTACGGAATGACGATTTTTTGGCATCGGCGGTTCTTAATGAACAAAACGATTCTCCAGCAGTATTTGTTGAAAAATAAGTATTGAAGAAAACGCAATTACAAGCAATTCAGGTTTATCGTTTTACATAGAAGAATAATCTTAAATTCGCATTCCAAATTTCGTTTATTTTCGCTCTTCACATGCGAGCCGCGAGAGTGGCGACGGTTGCAATTAGCTCGTTCATCTCGACGGGTTTGGCGATGTGCGTTTGAAAACCGTATCGCAAAGCCTCAAGCCGGTCTTCGTTGCGGGCGTAAGCGGTTAAAGCTATCGCCGGAATCTTGCCGCCTTTTTCGGGCGCGAGCCGCCGCACGTTTTCGATAAATTCGTAGCCGTTCGTGCCGGGCATTCCAATGTCGCTGACGATAACGTCGGGCGCTGATTGTTTGATGTTTTCGAGCGCTTGGGCGACCGACTGCGCTGTCGAAACTTGCGCGCCCGACGTTTCGAGAAATATTTTAATTAGCTCCAGCGCGTCAATTTCATCATCAACCACCAATACATTCAAACCCGCCAGACTTTTTTCAATTGCCCCATCAGAATTATTTTCGCCGTAAATATCGCTATTCGGTGGCTTACCGTTTGTCTGAGCGCGCGATAAAAGCGGGAGATTCAAGATAAATGCCGCGCCTTTGCCTTTGCCGTCGCTTTCCGCTCGAACGCTGCCGCCGTGCTGTTCAACGAGATGTTTCACAATCGCCAAACCTAAACCCAAACCTCCGAAGTGTCTGGTCGTCGTGCCATCGGCTTGGCGAAAACGGTCGAAAACATACGGCAGAAATTCCGGCTCGATTCCGCTGCCCGTGTCGCCGACCGAAACGACGAGATTCGAGCTTTCACGTTTGACGCCGATTTCGATTGTGCCGCCGCGTGGCGTAAATTTGACTGCGTTGGAAAGCAAATTCCACAAAACCTGCTGCAACCGCGCCGAATCTCCGGCAATTTCGGTCGTCTCGTCGGCGATGTTTGTTTTAATAACGATTTCTTTCGCTTCGGCGGCTGGCGAAATCGAATCAACGGCGGATTTGACGAGCGCGGCGGCGTTGACCGGGCGTATGTCGAGCTTCAATTTTCCGGTGATAATACGCGAAACGTCGAGCAAATCTTCGATGATTTGTGCTTGCGAGCGAGCGTTGCGTTCGACCGTTTCGAGCGCTTCCTGAATTTTTCCGCCATTGAGCTTTCCCGTTCGCAGCAGATTCGCCCAACCGAGAATCGCATTCAAAGGCGTGCGTAATTCGTGGCTGACGGTCGCCAGAAACTCGTCTTTCAGACGATTGGCGGTTTCGGCTTCGGAACGAGCGTGGCGCTCGCTCGTAAATAGTTTTTCCAACTCAGCGGCGGCTCTTTTTTCCCCTTCGATGTAATCGCGGATGTCGTATTGCCGGCGGCGCGCGCGGAGCGCAGATTTTATCGCGCTCATCAGCGTCATCAACCGCACGGGGCGTTCGATTAGCGTCACGTTTCCGGTTTTCGAGAGCATTTCCAGAATTTCGGCGTTAGCCGGAACGTCGCCGCCGCCGCTGGTCAAAACCACGAGCGGAATGTCAGACCACTGCGGCTGTTCCGCCAGCGCGGCGATTAAATTCGGCGTGGCTTCCGGCGTCAGAGCTTCGCCGGTTACAAAAAACAAACCTGCGTTTTCGAGCGTTTCCGAATTGATTTCCAGCGCGTTTTGACAAACTTCGGCTGTTAATCCGGCTTCGCTCAAAATGCGCGCGGTTATTTCGGCGTCTCTGCCGGTCGGAGCGAGAATTAAAATTCGCTCGTCCCGGTCGTTCTTTGTTTTGTCCGTTTCGTTACTCGTCATCCGACTCGACTGCAAAAGCGTTTTTGTGACCGATGAACGTCGGAACGCCGGTCAACACTCCGCGAAACTCCCGTAAAGGCTCGCCTACGGTGATGCCCTCCTTCGTTATCCGAAACTCGCGAATCGTGCTTTCGTGTTCTCCGGTGCGTTTTTTAACCACCGAAAGCGCGCGCCGCACCGCGCCGTCAGCCTCGAAATAACGCAGCATTAAAACCGTGTCCGCCAGATAGCTGACATCAACGGGCGACGCCATCGCGCTCCCCAAAAAACCATGCTGCGCCATAATGAGCATCGTGACAACGCCTTGTTTGTTGAGATAAGTCAAAAGCTCGTGCATCTGAATCGTCAAAAAACGCTCTTCGGGCATCGCATTCAAATAACCGTTCAGACTGTCAATAACGACCACGCGGGCGTTGTTGCGGGCGACCGATTCGATTACGGCGTGGGCAAATTCGCCGGGCGCTAATTCCGCCGGGTCAACCTGCTGAACCGTGAGCAAGCCATTGTCAATATAATCTTGTATTTTTGTGCCGATTCCGGTGGCTCTCTTAACATAATTCTCAAGAATTTCGTCGAAAACAAAAACGGCGGCGTTTTCGCCGTTTTCCGCAGTGCAGGCGGCGAATTGAGCGGCAAGAGATGATTTACCCGAACCGGCTGGACCGATTAACAAATTGCTCGTACCGCGATCAAGCCCGCCGCCGAGCAATCTATCAAGCTCCGTAATACCGCTTTCGATAACCTCATTTTTAAAATCGTTCCTATGATCGGCTGCGACCAGACGCGGAAAAACCCGAACGCCGCCGGTTTCGATGTTGAAATCGTGATAACCGCCGCGAAAGCTCGAACCGCGCAGTTTGATAACGCGCAAACGCCGCCGTTCGCCGCCGTATTCGACCGCGAGATGGTCGAGATGCACAACGCCGTGAACGATTGAATGAACATGCAGATCGCCCATTTCGGAAGTTTTATCGTCGAGCAGTAAAACCGTGCATTCGCGCGGCGTAAAATATTGTTTGAGAGCG
>DASVQU010000170.1:0-85414 GCA_036388995.1 Pyrinomonadaceae bacterium
CAACAGCACAAACCGAACAAACTACTTTTGAAATCTGACCTTTTTTAGTTAAAGACGCAACCATATGGCTTTGTTCTTCATTGCAGTTCAAACACTGTTTGCTGACTAATTGTCCGATTGTATATGTTGCTTTTTCCATAATTTGATTCTCCTCGAAATTTATCTAACTAAAATTTATCTGGTTGTGCGAGCGCGAAATGAACGCCGTCCCGCGCTTTTCTTGTTTCCGGCAAATTGTGTTGTCGCCGCAATCGGTAATTTGCCTCCGAAACCGGGCAGCAAAACCCGCTCGACTGTTTGACCGGTTAATTTCTCGATTGACCGCATTGTTGTTTCTTCGATTGAAGTCACCAGCGTAATTGCGCGACCTTTGTTTCCGGCTCTGCCCGTGCGACCGATGCGATGCACATAATCTTCCGGCGCTTCCGGCACGTCGTAATTGATGACGTGCGAAATCTGGTCAACGTCAATTCCGCGAGCCGCAATATCGGTGGCAACCAAAACGCGCGTGTTTCCGTTTTTGAATCCGCTTAAAGCCGCTTCGCGCTGCGATTGCGAACGATCCGCGTGGATTCGATTGGCTTTGTGTTTGCGCGCTTCGAGAATATGCGAAATGCGCTCGGCGGCGCGGCGCGTTCTGGTAAAAACCAACACTCGCTCAAAATTCTCGCGTTCCAATAAATCTAATAATAGCGCAGTTTTCGATTCGGCGGCTACCGGATAAGCGACTTGTTCAATCGTTCCGGCTGCTTTACCGCGTCGGCTGACTTCGACAAATTCCGGTGAGTTCATCATCGAAACCGCGATCTGCTCGATTTCAGGCGACATTGTTGCCGAGAAAAAAAGCGTTTGGCGCTCATTCGGCACTTTTGCGACAATCCGCTTAATTGCGGGCAGAAAACCCATATCGAGCATTCGGTCGGCTTCGTCCAAAACCAGAGTTTTGAGCAGCGCGAAATCAACCGCTCCGCGCTCCATTAAATCCGTTAAGCGCCCCGGCGTGGCAACGACGATGTTTGCTCCGCGTAAGCCTTCAAGCTGTCGTTTGTAACCTGTTCCGCCGATCAGAGCGATGCATTTTATTCTTTTCGGAGCAAGCTCGCGGCAAGCCGTTTCGGTTTGCGTAGCTAATTCGCGCGTCGGCGCGAGTATTAAAACAGATAGCCCGACGGTTTTGTTTTCAATTATTTTTTGAATTATGGGCAGCAGAAATGCTGCGGTTTTGCCGGTTCCGGTTTCGGCGCAGGCAATAATGTCAGAGTTTCCCAAAACGATGGGAATCGCTTTTTGCTGAATCGGCGTCGGCTCAACATAGCCGAGCTGGCTGCAAACGCGCTCAAGCGCAGGCTGCAAACCTAATTGTGAAAAATTCATTTAAATCCTTTGATAATCGCTCGACCGCCAGGCGGGAGCGTGCAAATTTAGCAGCTATGCGGGATTCGGTTAAATACCAATTCAACCTGATGAATAATTGATAGTTGAAAGTTGATTTTTGGAAGAGAACGAAAATCACCGCTCTTCAACTCTCAACTATCAATTATTGCTAGAGTCTTTTTTCTAACTTTGCACAACTTCTAAATAATCTAAAATATTAAGCGGCTTTGGCGGGAAAAGTTAACGCCAAAGCCGCTTTGGTTAAAATAAACCGTTAATTCGATTTACCAACGCGAGCCGCCGCGATTTCCACCGCCGCCTCCGCCGCGATTTCCTCCACGAAAACCACCGCCACCGCCTCCGCTGCCTCCGCGATCTTCGCGCGGACGTGCTTCGTTAACGTTCAGAGCGCGACCGTCAATCTCAGCGCCGTTAAATTGGCTGATTGCTGATTTTGCTTCTTCGTCAGAAGACATTTCGACGAAACCGAAACCGCGTGAAAAACCTGAATCGCGATCTGTTACGACCGAAGCCGATTCGACAGTTCCGGCTTTTGAAAAGAGTTCATTTAAATCATCTCCCGTAGTTTTGAACGAAAGATTTCCGACATAAAGTTTTGTAGACATTTTTATTCCTTATCTCCTTTTATTTTAGGAGCTTCAATAGAAGTGTTTCTAACGATGTAAGCGTGCTTCAAGAAACGGTTGGCAACGAAGGACTTCAGCGTTTGAAAGCTCGTTCTTTAGCGAGCTTCTTCTTAAAATTTAAACCTGCCTCACTCTCGAAGTATCCAAACGCAACCGCTAAAACAAAAAAGGGAGCGAACAACCGTTGATAAAAGAGAGAAAGAATGTAGCGTCTTTTAAGATGCCTCGAAAACGCCTTCCGTTGCAAGTAAAATCTAAGGAAGATTATGACAAACTGCCGAAATAAGTGATCAGAAACTAAAGCGATGACGTTGCCCAATTCAAAACATCCGTTAAAATTAAAATGAAATCTTCGAAGAATCTCAAATTTTTATTGGATTAAGTTAAGTTCAATTCATTGAACCTTGATGCTGCTTACAATCCATTCGTCAATTTGACTGATAACAAAAATAGCACGTCGTAATTCTGGACATTTTCTTTGATTCATTGTATTAAAACAGCAAATGATTTGTGCTTGCCCGTATTGCGACGACATTGATTTGTCTGAGCGGTAGAAACGGGAGCGGTGTATGCAAATTTCGGGCGGTTAAAGCTCTCCCTAATTTTTAACCTGTTTGCACCAAAAAGACGAAGATATTTCTGCATACCGAAGTATCTGCGGTGAGTTTTGGTGAAATTGCTTCCTATCAAGGAGGGTAAATCGAAATGAAAAGAAGATTAGTCTACTTTGCGTCGTCGTTTGCACTTGCTGGCGCTATTGTCTTTGGTGCTTCGTACCAATCAGAAGCAAGCAGCGCACAATCGTGTACAGGACAGTGTAAACGCAGCCGGACAGCTTGTGAAAATGCTGCAAAAACACAATCTCAGCTTTCACAGTGCAAGAAGTCTTATCAAGGATGCATCTCCAGTTGTAAATAACAAAGATGCATCCTTTTTTAATCAAAGAACTTTCGAAAGTTCTTTATAGGCAGCAGTGTGCGCTGCTGCCTATAAGAATAGATGTTCTTAGTGATCCAAAAGTTTTCAGACAATTAACAGTCTGAAACTCTTCCTGCAAGAGAAGCATTGCTCTGGAAATCAATTGCAATTTCTATCAATGCTTTTCATGCAATAACACAATTGAAAGGAAATTAAGAAAGATGAAAAAGAAAATTGGACTCTTTGCGGCTACATTTGCGCTCGCATTAACGGCAACCTTTAGTTTTAGCTCTTCGCCGGTTGCGGCTGGAAGCTGCCAAACGCAATGCCGCGTAGGTTATGACAAATGTGTCAAACAAGCGAATAATCCGGGCGGACTTAATCAGTGCCGCAGAGCTTATGACAATTGCTTAGCGAGATGTCGCTAACCAACCACGTAAAAGGAATTAGAAAAATCTAATTCCTTTACTTTTGATGAGGGCGTTTTCTTGTAATTCGCCCTCAATAAGTTTTCCGTTATGCAGCGTTTCCTGACGTCCGGTTTTTTACTCATTTTCACTTTATTTGTTGCAAACAATTTGCAGGCAAATGCGCAGACGCCGAGAACGAGGTTTCTTGAACCTGTTCGGATCAGCGAGATTCCGGCTGGAATACAAGTGACTGTTGCGGCGAACGAATCGATAAACGACTACATTTCGCAACAAAGCGACAATCGCTTTTACATAACAATTCCGAGAGCGGGAGTTTCAGTTTTCGACAGCAATTTATACACGGGCAATCTGGTTGTTGTCAGAGCGGAACGCAGAGGAAACGATGCGGTATTTTCTTTTAATCTATTACGCGGGAGCATCGCCACAGTTAAGCAAAGCTATAATAAACTTTTTGTTTTTATTACACCGTCTGTCAGCACCGGAATTACTAACGAAAACCTTAAAAAAGGCGTAAACGACGGAAAAAGCGCCACATCGCCGTCCAAGCCGCAAATCACCACAGAAACAAGCACCTCGAATACCGCGACTCTTCGCATTCCAACTGTTTCCCCAAATGTTTCCAAATCTCAAATGCCGATTGATGCGCCCGTTGCCGCGCTGCCCATAGAGAAGAAGAGTGAAGAGTCCCCTGCTGGTTTGCCAGCTACAACGAATACGGCTGAAAGCATTAAATCAACTTTGCGTATTCCGCGCACTTCACGCCCACCGACGATTGATGATTATTTAAGTAACAGAACGCGTGAAGCAGAAACTTCAGTTGTTAACTTCCGGCAGCGCTCGCCTGATGACGGAAAGAGCGTTAGTCAGCAAACGAAGGCTTATCTTTCTTATGACGATTTGAATATTTATGTCGCTTTTGTTTGCAAAGACAAGCGCGAAAGAATCCGCGCTCATATGGCTAAGCGCGAGGATATTTTAAGCGATGATTTGGTCAGCATTACGCTCGATACATTTCACGACCGACGCCGTGCGTATGTCTTTAGCGCGAATCCTTTAGGCATCCAGCTTGACGGCATCTCGACCGAAGGACAGGGCGATGATTACAGCTTCGATACGCTCTGGTACTCCGAAGGGCGTTTAACGGAAGATGGCTATATCGTTTTGATGACGATTCCGTTTAAGAGTCTCCGCTTTTCTGATAATGCGGAACAATACTGGGGAATCGCTTTAGGGCGCACAATACCGCACAACAATGAAGAAGCTTATTTCCCATATATAACGCAGCGCGTTCAAGGCTTTATCCAGCAAGCCGGAAAACTCGAAGGACTCGAAAACATTTCAGCGGGTCGTAACGTTCAGCTAATTCCTTATTATGTATCATCAAGCGAGCGCGCCCTTAATTACGATAATTCGGGCAATCCTTTTTTCAAATCACGTCGAAATTTTCGCGCCGGGCTTGACGGCAAAATAGTTTTACGCGGCGCTCTGACGCTTGATTTAACTTTCAATCCTGATTTTAGTCAGGTCGAATCCGACGAGCCGCAAGTCACGGTCAACAGCCGGTATGAAACTTTCTTTCCCGAAAAAAGACCGTTTTTTATCGAAAACGCAGGCTTCTTTCAAACGCCGGAAAATATATTTTTCTCGCGCCGCATCATTGATCCGCAGTTTGGCGCACGTTTAACCGGAAAAACCGGAAAATGGGCGTTTGGCGGTTTAATTATTGATGACCGCGCGCCTGGAAGGTTTTTCTTTGAAAATGAAGAGGATTACGGAAAACGCGCCGTAGCCGGAGTTTTCCGGGTTCAGCGCGAGCTTGGAGAACAGTCGAGCGTCGGTTTTCTGGTAACAAATTACAACTTTGGGTCGAGCGCAAACCGTGTTTTATCTTTTGATACCAGAATAAAACTAAATCAGAACTGGTCTTTCACCGGACAGGTTATGCAGAGCCTGACGAAAGAGCTGGACGGAACGAAGCTTTCGGGACCGGCTTATCTTGCGAGCCTTACCCGCAGCGGGAGACATTTTAATTATGATTTGACATACACCGACAGAAGCCCAAACTTTCGCTCGACTCTCGGATTTATTCCGCGCACAGACATTCGTCAGGTTGAACAATACGCATCTTATCGCTGGCGACCGAATAAACGAGGAATAGCCAGCTTCGGTCCTTCAGGTTACGCAATGGTGAACTGGAACAGGCGCGGTCAGATGCAGGATTGGTATGCAAACGCGGGCTTCAATGTTGAATTTACCGGATTAACAACAATTGAATTTAAACATTCCGAATCATACGAGCTTTTTCTTGATAAAGGTTTCCGCACGGGTGACACAGGGATTTCCTTTTACAGCGATAGATTAAGCTGGCTCGGTGTTTCCGGCTCTTATAACTGGGGCGGATCAATCAATTATTTTCCCGCACCAGGACTGGAGCCTTTCCGGGCAAATTCTAAAAACGCCAACATCGGTCTGAATTTCCGCCCGAGCACGCGGTTTCGTTTTGAACAAACTTATATCTATAACAGATTAAGTACGAGCTTTGATCCGAGCTTATCCGGTAATCATTCAAAAGCAAGCATCTTTAACAATCACATAATGCGGTCAAAACTGAATTATCAATTCAACCGTGAACTGTCTTTACGGGCAATTTTTGATTATAACGCCGTTTTGCCAAATAGTGCGCTTGTTAATCTTGAACGAGAGAAACGCTTGACAACTGATTTTCTGTTGACTTATCTGCTCAATCCGGGCACGGCTCTTTATATCGGGTACACGGATAATTATGAAAATCTGACTCTGGTTCCGGGAACGCCTTCGACTCTGCTGCGAACGGGTATGCCGACAACTTCAACCGGAAGCAGGTTGTTCGTCAAGATAAGCAATTTGTTTCGATATTAAATTTTTCAATCTGTAGGAAACGTTAAAATGAAAATTACAAAATACATCTCTTTATTTATGGTTATCGGAGGGATAATCGCCGGTTCAGCCGCCGGATTATGGCTCTCCGGTTATGGCAAATCACATCTGACAACTGTCAGATCGGAGCCTCTTAAAAGTCTTTCATCCGCCGCAGCCGGCGCAGAACCGGCGCACATTAAAGGCGCTGAAAACGCAGTTGTAACAATTGAAGAATTTGCTGACTTTGAATGCCCGCCGTGTGCGCGTTTGCATTCCGAGATCAGGAAAATGAAAGAAGAGTATGGGGAGCGCGTTCGTTTTGTCTTCCGCCATTATCCGCTGGATTCGCACCAACACGCCGCAGATGCAGCCAAAGCAGCCGAAGCTGCCGCAATGCAAGGCAAATTCTGGGAAATGCACAACATTTTGTTTGAACGCCAGGATGAATGGAGCAGCGCGGAAAACACACCGCAATTGTTTGTTGATTACGCCCGTTCTTTGGCATTGGACATCGAGAGGTTTCAGCGGGATATGAATTCTGAACAAGTGAATAATCGTGTTACGGCTGACCGTAAACGCGGCGAATCCGTTGATATAGAGGGGACGCCATCGCTTTTTATCAATGGAAATGAAGTTTCGGAAGAAGCAATGACGCCGGAAGGAATTAGAACAGCTATTAAGGCTGCTCTTAAATAACAACAGCTTCAATATAGGTTTTCCTAAAACGGCGACTTTTGTCTAAACAAGCCTGCACGGATTATTTTCAAAATGAAAAAACTTATGCCGCTGAGCATCAGCTTAGCGGCATAAGACTTTTAGTTTCTTGCCAGAGCCGTGCGAGTTATGTGATATTCAAAAGATGGAGATTATTCTTCATCGCATTGATATTTAAAGGAGATTTATAAAACCGTGAAACGAGAGCTGGATCAGCTAATCCGATTGCAAAATACCGATACTAAAATCAAGAAATTAGAAAACTCAATTAAAACTGCACCACAGAGGCGCGTTTCCTTGGAACAAGAGTTCGAGAAACGCGCCTCTAGCATTAGGGAGCTGCAACGACAGCGCGACGATGCCAGTGCCGTTAAAACAAAACTCGAAAACGAAATTGCCGAAGCCAATACAAAGCTCGAACGCGCCGAAAGAAATTTAAAAGAATCCCAAAATCAAAAACAATACGAAGCCGCCGTACGCGAAAAAGGCGCGTTCCAAAAACAAATTTCCGAGCTTGAAACCAAACAGCTCGAAACCGAAGAACAACTTGAAGCGGCGGAAAAGAATTTAGCCGAACGCGCCGACGAGATTGCGAGCATCGAAGGCGAAAAAGAGGCGAGCCTGAAAAATTTTGAAGCCGAAACCGAATCGCACAAAGCTGAGCTTGAAGCGGAACGGAAAAACCGCGAAACGATCTTTGCAGAGTTACCTAAACAAGCCGCGGCGATTTACAACCGTCTGGTCACGCGCATCCGTGACGGTGTGGCAGTTGCAGAAGTCCGCAACGGCGCGTGCAGCTCATGTTTTATGTCTTTGCGACCGCAAATGCTGGCTGACGTGCGCTCAGGCAAACAAATTATGACCTGCGAAAGCTGCAATCGCATTCTTTACGTTGCGCCGAAAGAAACCGCGTCGGCGGTTTAAGACAAAAGTAAAAAAGCAAAAAGCAAAAGGCACGAGGAATCTGATTATTTCCATGCGTCTTTTGCTTTTTTATCCAATGGTCTGAGCATCATCAGCATTTGACCGTTTTAACGCTGGAACAAGTAGCGATGATCGTTGCCTTCCATCAGCAAATTTTGTTTCCGCTCGACAGTTGTTCGTACATATTGCAGCCGTGCATTCCGAATTAAACCCGCTCTTCTTTACACAGATGTTTGCAGCGTTACGGATTAGCCGCTTTCTTGGCATCAAATATGAAAACCGTATCAAGCTGTTATTCATTTACATAGAATAAAAGCAACAAAAAATCTTATATCTAGCTTGACAAATGTGTTCATTGAAAATAAATTATTCTTACATATCCGGTAACGCGAATATAGATTAAGAATAAGGAACAAAAGATATGTTAGAAAATAATCAAGTACAAGCAATTAAAGCGCATCTAGCGCTGAATGTTGAAAATGTCGGCAAAAGCATTGAGTTTTATCAAAAACTTTTCGGGATTGAGCCAAGCAAAGTCAGAACCGGTTACGCAAAATTTGATGTCAGCAATCCGCCGCTTAATTTTACGCTTAACGAGGCTCCGTTCGGAGAGCGCGGCGCGCTGTCGCATCTAGGCATTCAAGTCGCATCGACTGAAGACGTTTTGAAAACGCGCGCTGCATGGATCGAGCGCGGGCTTTTGACGCACGATGAGATGCAAACATCCTGCTGTTTTGCCTTGCAGGATAAAACCTGGACGCGCGACCTGGACGGTAACGAATGGGAAGTTTTTGTCGTTTTGGAAGACAATTTGCCGGAGAGCGAACCTTGCGCCTGCGGCGATAAAACGGCGAAAACAAAAACGGAAAACGCCGTCTCGTGTTGCGCTCCGACGCCTGATTCAATTAGCATCAATCGCGAAACAGTTTCTTGCTGTTGATGCTAAAAATGAAAAATAAGGATTCGATTTTTACCACGGCGGTTCACGCCGGAAGCGACCGGAGCGAGCATTTCGGCGCAGTTTCAACTCCGATCTACTCGTCTTCGGTCTTTGCTTTTGAAGATGCCGAAACCGGATCTGAAATTCATAATGGCGCGCGCGAAGGTTATTTTTACGGACTGTTGGGAAATCCAACGCAAACCGCCCTCGAACGCGCAATGGCTGAACTCGAAGGCGGCGAAGCAGCGCTCGCTTTCGCTTCCGGGCGCGCAACAATTACCGCTGCGCTTTTTAGTTTATTAAAAATCGGCGACCACATTGTCGTGCCGGAATCGCTCTACGCGACGACAAATTTGTTTTTCGACGAAATGCAGGCTCGTTTCGGCATTACGGTGACTTATATTGACGCGACAAATGCTGAAAATTACGCTGATGCAGCACAGGAAAATACTACGCTTTTTTACCTTGAAACTCCGGCAAATCCGACTTTGAAAATTACCGATATTGAAGCCGTAGCTCAAATTGCCGAACAAAGAAATATCCAAACCGTTTTGGACAACACTTTTGCCACGCCGTTTAATCAACAGCCTTTAAAATTAGGCATTGATGCGGTCGTTCATAGTGCCACCAAATATCTCGGCGGACACAGCGATTTGACGGCGGGCGTTCTTGTCGGAAAACAGGAAACGATAAACAAAGTCAAAACCTATGCGGCAAAGCTCTTCGGGGGCGGCATCGCGCCGCAAGTTGCTTGGCTGGTTTTGCGTGGAATTAAAACGCTTGCCGTCAGAATGGAACGACACAATTTAAACGCATCTGCTGTCGCGGATGTGTTAGCGCGACATCCAAAAGTGGTTTCGGTTTTCTATCCCGGTTTAGATTCATATCCCCAATATGAAACGGCGCGAAAACAAATGCGCGGCGGGGGCGGAATGATTGCATTTGATGTGGGCAGTCTCGGCGGGGCGCATCGTTTGGTAAATAATTTGGGACTTTGCACGCTGGCAACCTCGCTCGGCGGCGTCGAAACCATCATTCAGCCTGCGGCTTCAATGACATATGCTGCGATCTCCGCCGAAGCACGACGCAAAGCCGGAATTGCGGACGGTTTGCTTCGTCTTTCCGTTGGGATTGAAAACGCAGATGACATTATTGCCGATCTGGAAAAGGGTTTGAGAGAAGTTTAAGCAAGTGAGCGAAAACGATTACCAACCGAATTTGTTCAAACGCGCGACGGCGGAGTTTTTAGGAACAACTTTTTTGCTGGTAATCGTCGTCGGTTCAGGAATAATGGGCGAGCGGCTCGCAAACGGGAACAAAGCCATCGCTTTACTGGCAAACTCGCTGGCGACCGGCACCGGGCTTGTTTTTCTAATTTTGACTTTTGCGCCCGTTTCAGGCGCCCATTTTAATCCGGTCGTTACTCTTTCAGGATTTCTGCAGAAAAACATTTCATTGCGCGAAATGCTGATATATTTGCTTATGCAGATTTGCGGCGCATTTGCGGGAACGGCAATGGCAAACCTGATGTTTGAACTGCCTCTATTTTTCGCTTCACACAACGACAGAACCGGAATGGCGCAAGTGTTCAGCGAATTTTTAGCGACTTTCGGATTGCTCGCGGTAATCCTGAGCGTCGTTAAATTTCGCGTCTCTGCCGCGCCTTTTGCCGTTGCCGCTTACATAACCTCGGCTTACTGGTTTACTTCTTCGACTTCGTTTGCAAATCCGGCAGTTACTCTGGCACGGACTATGACCGACACTTTTGCCGGAATCCGAGCCGTTGATGCTCCGCCGTTTATAATTGCTCAATTTGCCGGAGCTATTGCTGCAGTTTTTTTATTTCGCTGGCTTTTAAAAGAGGAGAAATGAAAAAAAGAGCTTTAATTTTGTGCACCGGAAATTCAGCACGCAGTCAAATGGCTGAAGGCTTATTAAAACACATCGGCATAGGCAAATTTGAAGTCGAAAGCGGGGGAACAAAACCGAGTTTTGTCAGACCGGAAGCAATTGCAGTTTTGAAAGAAATCGGAATTGATATTTCTACAAACCGTTCAAAATCGGTTGAAGAATTTGCCGGACGTGAATTTGATTTTGTAATAACGGTTTGCGACAACGCGCGCGAAAACTGCCCGTATTTTCCAGCTCAAACAAAACTGATTCATCATAGCTTTGCAGACCCGGCGGCAGTCGAAGGAGATGAGGAAACGCGCTTGCAGGCGTTTCGGAAGGTACGCGATGAAATTCATCGCTTTTTATTGGAATTTATCGGAAAGTATTAAAAAGCCAGTTTTAAAACTTAGCTTTCGAGGCTATTTTAACTTCTTAACTGCAAATCGTTTGCCGTCGGCACGAATGAACTCGCCGGAGTCGAAATTTTCGTTAAGAGCGAAAATATTCATACGTTTGCCGTTACCTTCGGAAGTATAAATATGTTGGTCGTTTTCGTGGTGTTCGTAAACGAATATTTCGGTTCCGCTTCCTTTTGCCCACCGTACTTCAAAAGCCATTTTGACGGGCTTAACTGTGCACGTCGTCTCGCCGACTTGATAAGTTCCTTCAAAATTAGCGTCCGTCATTTCAGTCTGAGCAGCGTTGTCGTTCGCATAGTCTTTAAAATATTTAAGCAGGCTGCTGCCGTCTTTATATTTGATGTCCTGGATTTTCCAAGCTACGTTTTGTTTCACGAGAGCATAAGTAATCGTCTCTTTATTCCCGTAATTTTCAAAATTGACCGTCACATCGGCTTTGTCGTTTTGAATTTTCGGCGAAGCGACCGTCAATTTTTTGATGCTCACATCCTGCGCGTTATAAAACGGGTCAAAATCCAGGACGCCGACTTCTTCTTTGTGACTGGTTAAATCTTTCCAAATTAAATCAGCCAGATTTTTATCGAAATATTTGTCCAATAAAACGCGGCTTTTGCCGTTCATGATTTTGCTGTAATCTTTGCCATGAACGTTGTATAAGTCCTTTACCAGCGCATCGGGAGCGGAAGTCTGTTGTATTGTCGCCGAACCGTCAATAGCCGTTTCTGCTGCTGCTGAAGCCGCTGCATTTTGCGAATCAATTGTTGTGACAACATTTTCGGCTTTGGTGGTTTCCGGTTTGGATGCGGTACAGTTTACAAGTAAAAATAAGGTAATAGCGGGCAAAAGAAATTTTGCTGTTTTCATTTAAATCAAAGATAAATCCTTTCAATTTTCGGTTAAAGAATCTAATTTAGAGCAGGCTGCATTATGCTTGCGGCTCGAAAAAATCGTCAAGTCGCGTAACAGATTAGCTCCAATCGGCATCCGGTTTTTTTTGCAATCGTTTTGCCGCTTCAATTACGTCCTGCAATTCAACCGGATCGCTTAGCGGGTCAGGATCAAGCACCGTGACGCGGTTTAGTTCTCTTTGCCAGCGGCGCAGTTCGGCAATGTAACGCTCAGCCGGAGCGCGGCGCAAATCTCCGTCGCAATCCTGCAAATCGCAAATTCCGTTGTTGAGCCATTCGCCCGTGTGCCAGTCCTGCATATCAACCGCAGGAAACAAACAAATGCCGTGTAAATCCATTCCCTGATTAACGGCGGCGAGCGATTCTTCCATCACGTCTTTGAGCCACGCGGCGCGACCTTCGCCAAGCCCGCTCGTCTCGCCGATAATCATTGGTCTGCCGTAACGCTCCCAAACGAGTTTTAATAAATCGCAAAGCGGTTTGATGCGGTCGTCGTGCGGCTCTAAAGCAGCGTGCGGACCTTGCTCGCGATATTCCATTTGCCCGAATGAATAATTATTTGCGCCGACAATATCGAGAATTTCCGGCGCGCCGCCGAGTTCCGGATGCTCTTTTCCGCAGAGAATGTCCCACGCCAGAAAAGTATCAACGAACGTTTCGTGTTTGGCAGCTTCAATTAAATCCGGTCGGTCGCGCGGCGCAACAACTTGAACCAGCGGATCAATATTAATCATCCTCGCTTCGGGCGCAATTTCACGAATCGCTTTAGCGCCCGCAATCGCCGCTTTGCACAAAGCGAGGCGCAGTTTGAAACGGTCTTCTTTCGTCTTTTTATAAGGCGCAGTCCAGCCCCATTCGCCGCCGATAAACGAAAAAAAAGTAATCTCATTGATCGGTGTAAAATAATGCGGGGCGCGGATTTTAGGCGTGACATATCGGGCGGCGGCGCGGCAATAATCGGCAAATCTGTTTGTAAATTCTTCGGAAAACGGGTCTAAATCGTCCGGGTATCCGTAATGACATAAATCCCAGATCGGCAAAATGTGAGACTCGTTCATCGCTTCGATCATCGGATCAATCGGTGAAAAATCGTATTCGCCGTTTTTATCAACAAACGCCCAAGGGATTCCTTCCCGCGCAACGGCGATGCCAAGTTCCGAGAGCAATTTATAATCTTCGCGGACATATTTGTCGTGCTGCGTTTCCGCCACGAGATTGCGCCGACCTTTGTCTTTCCAGAGAAACGTCGAACATTCAAAACCGGAAATAAAAAACGTTGGGAAAATGCCGGGTTTTTTTGCCATTTGCTTATTCTACCCCAAGATTTATCGAGCGGATATTTATTTTGTCAGCAAGCGTACTTATCAAATCGCCTGTTTCCGATAATGTTGTGGGAAAATAGAATAATCATTATGCAGGAAGAAATGAATGAAAACTCGTTTGAGCAATTCGGCTTGAGCGAAGAGTTAATCAAAGCAATCAACGATGTCGGATACGAAACACCGTCTCCGATCCAACTTAAAACAATTCCGCTCTTGCTCGCGGGCAAAGACGTGGTCGGACAAGCGCAAACAGGAACCGGCAAAACGGCGGCGTTTGCTTTGCCGATACTTGAGCGGCTCGACGTGAAAAACAAAGGTGTTCAGGCTCTTATTCTTACACCGACGCGCGAGCTGGCGATTCAGGTCGCTGAAGCGTTTCACACTTACTCGAAATATTTGGGACAAGTTCGCGCTTTGCCGGTTTACGGCGGGCAATCAATTTCGCAGCAAATCCGGCATCTCCGAAACGGCGTCCAAATTATTGTCGGAACGCCCGGTCGGGTTATGGATCATATGCGGCGCGAGACCATTGATTTATCTCATCTGAAAATCGTAACACTTGATGAAGCCGACGAGATGCTGCGAATGGGATTTATTGACGACATTGAATGGATTTTGTCGCACACTCCCGAAACGCGCCAAACCGCTTTGTTTTCGGCGACAATGCCGCGCGAGATTCGCCGCATTGCCGAGCGTTATTTAAACGAGCCGGAAAACATTCAAATCGAGCGCAAAACTTTAACCGTTCCAACCGTCCAACAGCTTTATATCAACGTTTCCGAAGCGCAAAAAACCGACGCGCTAAGCAGAATTTTAGAAGCCGATTCAACTCCGGGCGAAGCCACGCTGATCTTTCACCGCACAAAAGTCGGAGCCGCCGAATTGACCGTCAAATTACAAGCGCGCGGTTACGCCGCAGAAGCTATGCACGGCGATATGAATCAAGCGCAGCGCGAAGCTCTGATTCGGCGTTTGCGAAACGGTCAGGTAGAAATCGTAGTTGCGACGGATGTTGCGGCGCGCGGGCTTGATGTCGAACGCATTGCAACGGTCATCAATTACGATATGCCGAGCGACACCGAATCTTATGTTCACCGCATCGGCAGAACCGGGCGCGCCGGGCGCGAAGGCAAAGCCGTGTTGTTCGTCACGCCGCGCCAGCAGCGGATGAAGCGCGACATCGAGCAATATACAAAGCAAAAAATCGAGCCGATGAAGCTGCCTTCACAGGCAGATGTCGCCGCGCGCCGCGTAGCGATGTTCAAGGAACGGCTTTTAAAAACCCTGACCGAAGGAGATTTGGAATTGCATCTTTCGCTCGTAGAAGATTTGGCGGAGGAAAGCGGTTACGATTTTGCAGAAATCGCCGCCGCCGCTTCTTTCATTGCAAGCGGAGACAAACCGCTCGAAGTCGCGGTCGCGCCCGAACCCGAACAGATGGGTTTCGGCACCGACGGAATGGTTCGTTTGTTTATCGGCGTCGGTCGCAATCACCGCGTCGGACCGGCTGATATTGTCGGCGCAATCGCCAACGAAGCGGACGTTCCGGGCAAAGCAATCGGCGCGATTGACGTTTACGACCGTTTTACTCTGGTTGACGTTCCGGCGGAATACGCCAGGCAGGTTTTGCAGGGAATGAGCAACACGCGCATTCGCAACGAGCGTGCAAACGTTCGCGTTGCCGTTCCGAATGACGTTGCCGAGGACGGCGACCGCCGACCGCCAAAGCGTGAAAAAGCTCCGAAAAACAGTGTTGCGAAAACAGTCGTAAAAAGCAGAGCTAAAAAATATGCGGGCGGTAACGGCGGAACAAAACCGCCGAAACGTAAGAAAACGAAATAAATTTTAATTGTTTTATCAAGCGCGCAGACCTTTAGAGCAGATTTCAGTTAATTGAGGCACAAAACAGAAGCCCGCGCGTGAGCAAGGGCGGATTTATTCGGCAATTGAATCCGCCCTTGCTCACGCGCGGGCTTCTGTTTGTATTGCATAATTCTGAAATTTGCTCTAGTTATTTTTCTGCAATTTGCCAATCCAGCATTTCGAGCTTTCTCATCCCGACGCTGTTTAGCGAATAACTCTAACGTCACGTTCGCTGAAAATTCGCCAAGCGCCGTTTGTTTGCTGCCACCTTAATTCCTGAATAACCTCTCCGCTGCGGCTTTTTTGTTTGTCCGTTACATTATACTTTTTGCGGAAACGCATAATTGCAGTGCGCCCGCCGTCCTGAAAGATAATTTCCGGTTCTTCGGCGCGAATATCAATTGATTTCGCATTTGCAAAAACTCGTGCCTTTTCAGCGCGCACGGAATTGCGCGAAGCGTTTCGGGCAAGATAGAAAGCCTTTAGCTCCGGCATATAAAAAGACATTTGTTTTTCGATGTTCCGCCCGTTCGTCGCCTCTATCCATTGGTTGAGCGCATTGCGGAGCAAGTCTGCTTCGCTGCTTTCTGCTTTGGCAGAACGTGCTGTTGACGCGGCGGGTGAAATTTCGGCTTCATCCTGTTTAGCTATTTGCCCGGCGCCTCGTCCTTCGCCATAAATATCCCACCGAGCGACATCAGCAACCTTGTCATAGACGGTTTTGATAATAATCGGTTCCGTAAGCTGTTCAGCGTAAATGTGGCGTGTCACCTGCATCCGCCTGCCGTTTTCGAGAGACGTAAATGTAACATTCACGTTATCTTCAGCTTTGCCGCTGGATTTAAAAGTTAGATTTTCATTCTCGAATGCGATGCGCGAACGGACAATATCGCCATCAGAAGTACGCTGATTGCGGGTAACTCCGTCGGCTACGAACGTTACAGGCTGGGCGCGCGACGAGCCGACCTTAACTCGGCTTCCGCGACACTCGATTGCCAAAATGTCAGGCGGAGTCAGGCGGACGGACAAATCCATGAAAAACTTTTGCTGTTCGCCGGACGGAACTTTGCTTGTAGCGCTTTCAACAATCGAATAAAGCTTATCGCTCTCGGCTGAATCAATGCGGTAAACGCCGTTCAGCGAACAGGGCGCAGCAGTTGAAATTTCGCGGTTTGGCAGACCGCTTTGTCTCCTCGTTTGTCCTTGGTTTATTCCGCTGAAACTTACTAACAAAATTACCCAAAATGTTATGACGCTGCTTATTCGTACCATTTCGCCCGCCTTTGTTAATCGCATGTTTATTAGAACTTCTGCTATAGATAGCAATATCATTCCCTTAGTTTAACTAAAAGTCGAGCAGGAAAATCAAACGGAAAATCAAGCGTGTAAACAATTATCACTTACCAGGCGCGCGACCATTTGTTACCGCCATGCTCATCGTCGCGGAGACGCGAATCAACTCCGGCTTTTAATTCCAGAAATCTGCCGACAAGCCAGAGCAAATCGGAGAGCCGATTCAGATATGTAACAACTTGCGCATCAACCGTTTCGGCTGCTTCCTGAAGTCTGACAACGCAGCGTTCCGCGCGGCGGCAAATCGTGCGAGCCACGTCAAAAGCCGCAGCAGAAGCAACGTCACCGGGCAAGCTCCAATCGGATAAAATCCCTTCGATTTTTTCGATCCGATGCACTTCCGCCGTCAAACGTTCAATCATTTCCGGCGTTACGTACGGTTTTGGCGCTTCGGTAAAATTCGGGTTCGCGACCGAACCGGCGACCAGAAACAAATCGCGCTGAATTGATTTCGTCAATTCGTTGATTTCTTCGTTTTCGCAAATCGAACGCGCGAAACCCATTGCCGCGCCTAGCTCGTCAATCGTGCCGTAACTCTCGACGCGCAAATCCGCTTTTGACACCCGCTCGCCGCCAATCAGCGCGGTTTTTCCTTTATCTCCGGTCGTCGTTGCAATGCTCATCAGAATCAATTACGAATTACGAATTTCAAATTACGAATTGTGGAATAAATCTTAAATGATAAATTCCTTCATTCGTAATTCGTAATTTGAAATTCGTAATTGATTTTAGGGTTTTTTCGGCGTTGGAGTCGGCGCAGCCTGAGGTTTTTCGGGCGTCACAACTTCTTCATCGTCCAAAATTCGGACTGTTGATTTGGCTTCTTTAAAATCCGAATAACGCACTCGGAGCTTGATTTTCAGCGTCCAGCCTTTTTCGGAACGAAGCTCTTCATTGGCGTAAGAATAAGTTGGAAACCAATATTTTCCGTCGATATTTTCGCGCCAGGTTTCAACCACCGGAAACTTATTGTCTTTAGTTTCGGGCAAGCCTTTGCCTTTTGTTTTCACGATTTGCAAATCTTCCGCGTCAACCCAAACTCTGCCGCTGAAAAATCTGTCTTTCGACTTTTTTGGATCGGGCAAAATTTTCGGCTCGACATCAAAAACGTACAAATCAAGCTCGTCAATGCGTTCTTTGCCGACGAAAGTAAAATTGTACGAATTGAGTTTTGAAGGTTCGAGCGCAAACGGATTGACGCCGCCGAGATCGTCTATATCTTCGGCAGTAATAACTCCCGGCGGCATTGTCGGGATGGGCATAAACAAAACTTTTTCGTAACGAGTCCCGTCGTCGCCAAACATATACTGCGATTCGCGGATATATTCGCCCGTCACCTGTCCGCCGTCGCCGAAAATCTGAATTTCGGCTTTACGCTTAAAACTATATTGGGTTAATGCCTGCCGAAATTGTTGTTCTTTCCCGGTAAAAGTTTTAATAATGCGGTCAATTTCCGCTTGACTTAGATTAACTTTGACGATATTCGATTTCGATAATTGCTGCGCTGAAGCAGTGAAACCTGCGCCGAACAATAAAACGCCGCAAGCAATCCAAATTGCCAGCTTTTTTCCAATCATTTCTTCTGTCTCCAATAAATAATGAAAAGCTGACAAATAGATGCGCCGGGCGGCGTTTGAGTTCTCTCTTTAAAAACTCAAAATCTCAAGCTTGAAATTTCAAGCTTGAGATTTTGAGTTTTTAAAGCTGAGATTTTCTTCAACCGACAAACTCGATTTCCGGTTTCGTCGGAATAATTCCTTTTTCGTAGCCTTCGGTTAAAAGCCTGCGGACGCCCTCGCGCCCGCGTTCTCCGTAATCGAGAGTTAAATCATTGACCCACATTGCGACAAAACGGTCGGCGGTGTCCGTGTCCATATCCCGCGCAAACTGCATCGCGTAAGCAAGCGCGTTTTCTCGATTGTCGAGCGAATATTTGACGCTTTTATGCAGATAACCGGAAACCTTTTTCATCAAATCCGCACCCAAATCGCGTTTGATCACATTGCCGCCCATCGGTAGCGGCAAGCCTGTTTGCTCGTGCCACCATTCGCCCAAATCGAGGACTTTTTGCAAACCGAACTTGTGATAAAAAAGCTGTCCTTCGTGAATCAAAAGACCGGCGTCGCATCTGCCGGTTCGCACGGCGTCAATGATTTTATCGAAAGCGATGACTTCGTAATTAAAATTTTGATCGAAAAGCCTGAGAGCCAAAAAGGCGCTCGTCAGCTCGCCCGGCACGGCGATTCGGGCTTTGCTCAAATCATCGGGCGACATTTTTTCCTTCGAGACCACAATCGGACCATATTTGTCGCCGATTGAAGCGCCGTGCGGCAAGAGCGCGTATTTATCCGAAACATAAGCGTAAGCGTGAAACGAAATCGCCGTCACATCGTAAACGGCATCTCGCGCTTTTTCGTTTAAGGTTTGAATGTCCTGAAGAACGTGCGTAAATTTCAAATCGCCGGTGTCAATTTTGCTGGTGGCTAGACCGTAAAACATAAACGCATCGTCCGAATCCGGCGAATGCGCGACGCTGATTGTTCGAGTTGGCGTTTTAGTCTCCGAAATGCTGTTGCTGCTACTGCTCATTGCTTGAACTTCCCGTAAAAAACCCTTGAATCGTAAAGAATCTCGACCGCGTTCGCTTCTGCGTGCCGGTCAAAGATATTTTTTAATTCTAACAACATTTCCCCAAAAAGCGGATGTCCGGCGTGAGGAATGTACGAAGAAGATAATAGTCTGCCTTTTAATCCGTCAAAGTCAACCCGCTGCACGTTCGGAAAAGCGGTTTCGTGAAAATCTCCAAAGAAAAACGGGCGAATATTATCGGTCGAAACCGCATCGTGCCGGACTTCTTTGTAATCGGTTCCGTATCGCAGCAAAAAGTCTTCGTAATCGCGCAAAAAAGCGGTTGAAGCAAGCTGGCGTTCGTTCCAAATCAAAGCCACATAACCGCTTGGTTTAATGATTCGCTCAAATTCCGCTTTCGCTTTTTCGCGGTCAAACCAATGAAAAGCCTGCGCCGCTGCAATTAAATCAACGCTTTCGTCGGGCAAATTAGTGTTTTCCGAGCTTCCGTCAATTGATCGGAAGCGTTCAAAATTCTGCAAAAATTCTTCGCCCGCGCGCCGCATCGGCTGGTTCGGTTCGACCGCGTAAACCGTGCAGCCGGTTTCGAGCAGCAATTTCGAGAAAATTCCTGTTCCCGAACCGATTTCGGCGACAGTCGAATTTTCGTTTAAATTCATCTCGCCCTGCATTAATTTGATTATTTGCGGCGGATACGACGGGCGATAGCGAATATAATTTTCAACGCGGTCGGAAAAACGTTCAGTCGGTTTCATTCCAACTATTTTATTCTGCAACTTCCTCGCCCGTCCATTGCGTTCGGCGCGAATGCGGAATATCGAATTGGTCTAAAATTCTAAAAACCAGATGGTCAACCAATTCTTCAATTGTCGCAGGTTTGTGATAAAAACCGGGCGATGCGGGCAGAATTCTCGCTCCTGCGCGCGCAAGCCGCAGCATATTTTCGAGATGAATCGCATTATAAGGCGTTTCGCGCGGCACGAGAACGAGCTTTCTGCCTTCTTTCAAACAAACGTCCGCCGCGCGGTGAATCAAATTCGTTCCCGCGCCCGAAGCAATTGCGCCCAAAGTTCCCATCGAACACGGAATGATTATCATTCCAGCCTGTTTGTTTGAACCCGACGCAGGTTTCGCGGCGAGATTATCGAGCCGCCAATATCGAATCAGTTTCGATTCTTCCGGCAAACCGAGCCATTCGTTGATCTTTTCCGCCGTCGGTTCGCGCAAAGCGCTCGTTCCGGTTTCCACTTGTGCGACAACGCCCGCCGTGCCTGAAACTATTAGATTTATAGCTGAAACCGCGCCGCTCTGTGCCAGATAAATCAGCGTTCGTTGCGCGTAAATCGTCCCGCTTGCTCCCGTAATCGCCACAGTTAATTCCATAATCGTTCGTTGTTCATTGTTCGTTGTTGTTTTCTTTTAACCGTGCGCTATAAATTAACATAATACGATAATTACGAAGGACGGATGACAAATGGCGACGAACGACGAACAACGAATAACGAACGATTTTGAATTTGAAAACATCGGTTTTGCCCGCGTTGATACCGGGCGCAAAAGCAGGCAGGGATTTCCCGAAGTGATTTTCGGCGCGGGCAAAACGCGTGCGCAGGTAGTCGGCATTTTTGAAAAACTCGCGGCGCAGAATCCGAATGTTCTGGTAACACGCACTGACGCCGATACTTACGGCGAATTAAGAAACGTCTGCAACGAAGCCGAATGGCACGAATCAGCCAATCTCGTTCGAGTTATTCGGGATAAAACCGAGCTTGGCGTCGGAGAAATTGCGGTTGTCACAGCCGGAACGAGCGATATTCCCGTCGCAGAGGAAGCCGCTTTGACAGCCGAAACGATGGGCAACCGCGTCGTCAGAATTTGGGATGCGGGCGTCGCCGGAATTCACCGGATTTTGGCGGAACGCGAATTATTAAAACAAGCGCGTGTAATCATCGTCGCCGCCGGAATGGAAGGCGCGCTGCCGAGCGTCGTCGGCGGTCTTGTCAGCGTTCCGGTGATTGCCGTGCCGACTTCCGTCGGCTATGGGGCATCTTTTAACGGTCTGGCTGCACTGCTCGGAATGCTAAATTCCTGCTCGTCAAACGTCACGGTCGTTAATATTGACAACGGTTTTGGGGCAGGCTTTGTCGCCAGTTTGATAAATCGCCGCTGGGAAGGCAGTTGAAAATTTAAGGAGTGAGCAGTAAGCGGTGAGCGGTGAGCAGATTAAAAACCTCTTTTTCTGTTCACCGCTCACTGCTCACTCTTTGGTTATCGCATTAAAAAACAGCGGAAACGTCGCCAGCGATTGACCGCGATATTGCGGGCGGAAGCCGAACAGGTAAATCCTGCCTTTGCCGATTGTAAATTCGACGAGCGCGGCTTTTCCGGCAATTCTTTCCGCGCCCAAAGCCCAACCCGACAGCAAAATGTCTTTCGGATCGGTCGGGTAACGCGCGATGATTCGGAAATTGTTGGCGAGCGCGAGCGGATCGGTTTTGATTTCAAACGCAGGCGAGTTTTCAAACCACGCGATTGAAAGTTTGTCCATTCCTTTTGCGACCGCGTGCGTTGTGTCGAGTTCGGTGCGGAGAATCGAGCCGGGAATGTAAAAATCCGCGCGTTTTGCGCCTTGCGTGACATCGCGCACCGGGAGATTGAATTGTTCGATGGCGAAGTTTGAAGCGCGGTTTAAGAAAACCAGCGTGCCGCCCGCTTCGACAAATTTCCGCAGATTTTCAACGCCTTCTTTGCCGACGCCGCCCGTGTATTCTTCGGGTATCGAGCCTTTTGCATAACCGTTTAAGATTTGATTTGCCGATTGGTCAGGAAAGATAATTGTTCGATATTTCGGATCTAAACCTTTTTCCGTTCTTAGTTTTTCATTTAATCCGCTAAATGGTGGTTTCTTTTGATTAAAATTGGTTGCTTGTATCTCTTGATTAACAATATTTTCAAATTCCATACACGGTGCATTTTCTAGTACCCAACGAGTCCAACCTTCATCCATGACAGGAATATGAGATTTGTAGATTCCAATTTTATTATTGATGCCAGGTTGACAATCGGAAATTCCACGATTAATACGAATATTTTTTATCCAATTTGGTTTGAACGGTGCTTTGATTTCTTCAACTTTTACATTCATTAAAAGTGAGAGTGTATGCGCCGTCACGTCATAAGGTGGAATTGGGTTTCCTTTCTCGTCTTTTAAATTAGGATAAATTTGGTTCTCTAGAATTGTTTTGGCAAAAGCACCGTAAGGTTGCTCAAGCGGAATAATAATTGATTCAGACGGATAACTCTCTGTTGAATCAAAATAACTAACAAGATTTACTTTTGTTTCTTTTCCGCCTTTCGGAAAACCATATTGAACACCTGCTCGTTCAAAAATGCTTTTCAAACGCGGAAAATTATCATCAATTCTCACTCTGAATCCATAAAGTTCGCCATCTGTTCGCGGTCTGACGGCTTCTTTGCCGATTTGGTAAAAGCGCGTGAGCCATTTTTCGCGGCTGTCGGCGGCGTGTTTGAGCAGGAAAAACGTCGAGGCGGTCATATAATTGGTGATGTCGCGCAAGTGCCATTCGCCGCCTTGCCAGAGTTTTGGATGATTCGGCGTTTCTTTTTTCGGGTCGTAGCCGTCATCTGCCGGTACGCGCAAATCTTCAAATTTGACACTCGTCGGCGTGGCTATTTTGACCGAAGCGGTTTCGGTTAAAATCCGTACGCCGCCGTGATAATGCGAATAAGCGCGCGCCGGAGTCCAGGCGTCGTAAGTCGAGTTGTTGGTCATTCCGACAAATCCGTTTTTGAGCATTTCCTGCAGCATATAATTGCCAAGCTCGGTGTAGCCTTCGACGATTTCTTTCGGGACGTTAGGTTCGACGGGCTGCATATACGGCGGGACGAATTGCCGCGCGCCGCGCTCGCCCTGCTGGTGAATGTCGTTGACGATTTGCGGATGCCAGACGTTATGGATTTTATCAACCGTCAATTGCGTTTCGACCTGCGAAAAAGCGTACCAATCGCGGTTGTTGTCGTGTCCGACGTATTTATGATAAAGCTCCGGCGGCGAAGTGCCTTCGTAAGGCGTTCCCAAAGTTTTGTCGTACCAGTTTTTGACAATATCAACGCCGTCCGGGTTCAGAGACGGAACGAGCAAAACAATTGTATTTTTCAAGACGTTCAAAACTTCCGGCTCGTTTAAAGTCGCTAACCTGTGCGCGATGAGCATTGACGAAAGCGTCGAGCCGACCTCGGTCGAATGAATTCCGCAGGTGATTAAAACAATCGTTTTACCTTCCTTGATTAACTGGCGCGCAATTGCATCATTGCTTTTTATCAAACGCGGATCGGCGAGCTTTGCCTGAAGTCCTTTGTAATATTCGAGCCGTTTTAAATTTTCCGGCGAGCTGATTGCCGCAAAAACAAAAGGTTTATCCATCGTGGTTTTGCCGATTGTTTCAAATTTAACGCGGTCGCTCGCCGCGTCGAGCTTTTGAAAATACTCCAAAATCTGATTCCATGACGCGAGCTTGCGGTCGTCGCCCGGCGTAAAGCCTAAAACCTCTTTTGGTTCGGGAATTTTGGTTTGCGCGAAAGAAGAAATTTGCGTGATGAATATCAGCAAAAGGAAAAGCAATTTTGATTTTTTCATTTTCAACTCCGAAGATTTCGCCGAATTGTAAATCATTTTGATTCAAAATTGTGTTTTTAAATTCCCGTTGCAACTTTTGCTTGCCTGTTTTGTTTCTAAAAAGTTAAATTAACGCGAGTGTCACAAGTCGTATTAAACTCTTCCCGTATTTAAAGGAAAATTTGGAGGTTCTTGTTTAATGTCAAGCCGTATTGATGATGTAACGCCGGACGTTGACGCAGCGTCGGGAAAACCTGCGAATCCGTTTTTGGCGAATTTTCGCCCGTACATTCCGGCGAGCGTTTCAAACGTCGCCGAGTTTACGCCGCTGCCGATTATTGTCGGGACGCTGCTCGGAATTATTTTCGGCGCTTCGTCGCTGTATCTCGTTTTGAAAACCGGGCTGACCGTTTCGGCTTCGATTCCGGTCGCGGTGATTTCGATTACGCTTTTCCGCCTGCTTTCAACCGCCAAAATCACGCGCGACGCGACGATTCTGGAAAACAACGTCGTGCAAACCGCCGGCAGCGCGGGCGAATCAATCGCTTTCGGCGTCGGCGTGACGATGCCCGCGATTTTAATCTTAGGTTTCGATCTCGATTTCTGGCGCGTGATGCTCGTCGCGGTTTTGGGCGGCTTGCTGGGAATTTTGATGATGATTCCGCTTCGCCGCGCCCTTATCCGCGACCAGCACGGAATTCTCAAATATCCGGAAGGAACAGCTTGCGCCGAAGTTTTAAAAGCGGGCGCGTCCGCCGAATCGCGCGACGTTCACCGCGCGCACGCCGAAGATAAAAACGCAGTGATGAGCGACGATATGGCTTTGCAGGGCGGCAAAATCATCGGTCTCGGCTTTATCATCGGTTTTATCTATAAATCCTTTGTTGACGTTTTCAGCCTGATTAAAGGCGAGCCGCACAAGGACTTCGGTAATTTTTACAGAGGCGGTTCGGTCGCGGTCGAAAACAATCCTGCGCTTTTGGGCGTCGGCTACATCATCGGACCGTACATTGCCGGAATTATGGCGGCGGGCGGCGTTTTGTCGTATCTGGTTTTGATCCCGCTGATCAAATATTTCGGCGACTCTTTGACATCGCCGCTCGCGCCGGAAACGACAAAGCTGATTTCGGAAATGGAGCCGGGCGACGTTCGCGGCGCATACATTTTGTATATCGGCGCGGGCGCGGTGGCGACCGCCGGAATTATCAGTTTGTTTCGCAGTCTGCCGACGATTTGGTCCGGCTTGCAAGCCGGACTCGCGGATTTTCGCGGCAGTTCGAGCGAAGTTGCCGGACTCGAACGAACGGATCAGGATATTTCGATGAAATGGGTTATTGCTGGAATCCTCGCGCTGATGGCGGCGATTATGCTATTTCCGCAGCTCGGTTTGAGCGTTTTTAATAATCCGGTCGTCTCGTTTCTCGGCGCGCTGATGGTTATTGTTTTCGGCTTTTTGTTTGTCACGGTTTCTTCGCGTCTGACCGGACAAGTCGGTTCTTCATCCAACCCGATTTCGGGAATGACGGTTGCGACTTTGTTGTTTACCTGTTTGATTTTCCTGGCTTTGGGCTGGACGACGCGCGATCCGTATTTCGTGACGGCGCTTTCAATCGGCGGAATCGTCTGCATTGCCGCTTCAAACGGCGGAACGACTTCGCAGGATTTGAAAACCGGATTTCTCGTCGGCGCAACACCGCGCTCTCAGCAATATGCGATTTTAATCGGCGCGCTGGCTTCGGCTCTGATTTTAGGTCCGTTGCTGCTCTGGCTCAACGATGCGAAAACTTATTATCAGCCGGTTGACGTTGCAGCGGCTTTCAAATCCCCCGATTTCCGAGTCACCGAAAATATGCTGTCAAAGGACGGCGGCGAATATCGCGGCGAGCGCGCCGGCGGAAAATTTGCATCCGACACGACAACCTATCGCGTTTGGCACAATACCGACGCCACTTTGGGGCAAAAAGGCAAATATCTCGTCAATATGCAGGGACAGCCCGCATATTTCGTTGACCCGACGATCAACGGCATTATCAAAAAAGACGACGAAGGCAACGATCTCGAACGCTACGACGCGCCGAAGGCGACTCTGATGAGCTATATCATCGAAGGCGTTTTGGGGCAAAACCTGCCGTGGGGCTTGGTCTTAATCGGCGCGTTTATTGCGGTTGCTCTCGAATTATCTGCAATTCCCGCGCTGGCGTTTGCCGTCGGGATTTACTTGCCTCTGGCGACGAGCGCGCCGATTTTCTTCGGCGGAGTCGTTCGCTGGCTGGTTGATTTGTATCTGAAGCGAAAATTTGCGGCGCAGAATATGACCGAAGATCAAATCATCGCCGAAACCGACAAATCAAACGGCGTTTTGCTGGCTTCCGGCTATATCGCGGGCGGCGCGGTCGCGGGCATCTTGTTTGCGCTTTTTGCCTTTATTCCCGCGCTCGAAGCCGTTCAGAAAAACTTTAATACCTGGGCAAAAGCGAGCAACCCGTTTTTCGCCGGAGATTATTCGGACATTCTCGGTTTGCTGCCGTTTCTGGCTCTCGCGGCGTTTTTGTACTTTGTCGGGCGCGAGTTGATAATGACCGGCAGAAAAATAAAATAACGAACGAAATCAAAGTCTTAAAGGACAGAAAAACTATCAACTGTCAACTATTAACTATCAACTGTTTTGCAATAACATACAGTTAATAGTTAATAGTTGACAGTTGATAGTTTTATGAAGCCGCCGGAACGCGGCTTTTCGTTTCTTAATGCAAAAGTTTAAGAGTGTTCAATTTGACGGCATCATCCGGGCAAACTGCAAAAAACACTTGCACATCAAACGAGGTGTGAAGCTATAATTGAAATCAGCTCTCCAGCGCTTCTTTTGGCGCTTCTCACGTCAATATAAAAAAGCAAAAATCGGGATTATGCGTTACCTGAAATTTTCGTCGAAAGTCGTTAAATCAATCGTCGCCGTTTGCGCCGGTTTTTCCTCGGTTTTTACAGCCTCAGCTCAAGCTCCGAACGCGCAGCAGACAAAACAAAACGCCGGACAAGTTTCCTCAGCGCAGCAGACGCCGACTCAGATTGTCAAAAATTTTTACCAAAATTTGAAAGAACAGCGTTTCCGCGAAGCGTTGATGATGACGAATTGGCGTCCGGCGGTCGAAAGTTTTACGCCGCAGGAGTCGGAAGATTTACGCAGCAATTTTAAATATCTCGCCGCTCAGGCGAGCATTGAAATCACGGGCGAGCAGCTCAGCCAAACGGCGGCGAGTGTTTTCATCAAAGGCGTTGACCCGGAAACCGGCGCGATGAAAGTTGACGAAGTGCGGCTGCGGCGCGAAAACAACGATTGGGTGATTGTCCTCGGCGACGCTGAAACCGAAGCGGCTTTAAAGCGCGAAGGCAAAAGCTATTTTTACCGGCTCTGGATGGAACATCGCCATCGCGACGCGCAATATCTGCTTGAAGATATTGTCAAAGCCGAACTCGTTTACAGTCTGACAGGCGACGGCTCGTTCGCAGATTTGAACACGCTCGTTAATAAAAAACTGCTGACCGCCGATGTTCTCGGCTCCGAGGTCGGCTATCGCTTTCGCGTTCAGCTTTCGCCGGATAAAAAGAAATATTCGATCAATGCCGAACCGCTCGCTTACGGCAAAACCGGAAAACTCTCGTTTTTACTCGAAATCGGGAAAGACGGAAAGACGGTTTTAAAAAGCAGCGACAACAACGGCGCGCCCTACGCCGTCAAAAATTAAGGGAAAGTTCTGAGAAAATTGAGTTTATCACAAACTTTTTTATTCTCTGCTTGTCAATCGGTTTTGTTTTGCGGTAATATTTTCCCGTTAATCAAAACACACCAGTTTTAAAAGACTAACAATTTAGCGAAAGGTCCCCCATCGTTATGCCCGAAAGCATTCGTTTTTTTACGTCTCGTTTGAGTGAGACGGCGACAAAATTTTTCAGCGCGCCGCGCAAAAAAGCCCGTCTTCCCTTAACGGTTTCCCTCGAAATCGAAAACGCGACCGGCAAATTAAATAACGCGCAGCAAAAATTAAACGTCGCCGGTTTTACGCAGGATTTCAGTTGCGACGACATCAATTTTATTCTGCCGTTTATCCGTCTCGGCGAGCATTATCTCGCGGGCAGCGAGCAAAAATTGATTCTCGAAATCGAATTGCCCGAACGCAAAGTGCGTATGAAAGCCACCGCAAAGTCTTACGAAATGCTGTGTCAGCAAGATTCGGTCAATCAGTATTTAATCGGAGTTAAAGTCACCGAAATGAACGACGGCGAACGCGAGTATTTGGAAAATTTCATCAAATACGGCGAACAGCGAGACGCCAGCCCAACTTCAGTTTTCGAAGCTCCGGCAAAGCCCCGCAAAGCGTCGCTGCTCGGACAGCTTTTTAATCTCTAGTGCGGCGAAAAAAAGCTCGATTCCTAAAAATATCTTTAATCGTGGCGGCGACGGCTTTGACAGCTTTCGCCGCCTTTTTCTTTTTCATTCTCCCGTCAATTATCGCCGATTCTCAAAATCCGGTCGCACAGAAACCTCCGTTTCAAGTTTCGGAAAATGCCCGCAATTTACATCAAAAACTTTTCATCGCCGATCTGCACGCCGATTCGCTGCTTTGGAATCGAGATTTAAACGAAAAAAGCGCCAGCGGTCACGTTGATTTTCCGCGAATGCGTGCCGGAAATGTCGCTTTGCAGTTTTTTACAGTCGTTACGAAATCGCCGCGCGATTTGAACATAGAACAAAATTCTCCCGACACAGACAATATTTTCTGGCTCGCTCTGGCGCAGCGTCAGCCGCTTGCTAATCTTTCGAGTCTGTTAAAACGCGCAGTTTATCAGGCTGAAATGCTGCACGAATACGCCGAAAAAGAGCGCGGGAAATTTATTATCATTAAAACAAAACGCGATTTAGCCGAGTTTTTGCAGCGCCGAAAGAACGAGCCGGATTTGATAGCCGGAGTTTTGGGAATCGAAGGCGCACACGCTCTCGATGGAAAAGCGGAAAATGTTGACGTTTTATCCGAAGCGGGTTTTCGGATGATGTCGCCGTCGCATTTTTTCGATTCGGAAATGGGCGGCTCGGCTCACGGTGTCGAAAAGGGAGGATTGACCGAAGCGGGGCGCGAAATGATTCGCCGAATGGAACGTCTCGGAATGCTCGTTGATGTGGCACACGCTTCCGCCCGGACAATTGATGATGTTTTGCAAATGGCAAAACGCCCGGTCGTCGTTTCGCACACCGGCTTGCGCGGAACTTGCGACAACAATCGTAATTTGACGGACGAACAGCTTCGCCGAATTGCCGAAACGGGAGGCGTCGTCGGCATCGGTTTCTGGGACACGGCGATTTGCGGCGGAGACGCTGCCGCAATCGCCAAAGCGATTCGTTATGCGGCAAACCTTATCGGAACAAACGCGGTCGCGCTCGGCTCGGATTTTGACGGCGCGGTAAAAACGCCTTTCGACGTTTCGGGAATGGCTTTAATCACCGAAGCGCTTTTGCAGGAAAATTTTTCGGAAGACGAGATAAAGCAAATAATGGGCGGAAACGTTTTGCGGCTGCTCTGGGAAAACCTGCCGGAGTAATTTTCACGCCTTTTCTTTGCTTTTTTGCAGTATTTGCGTGAAGTTTGTTTTAAATTTGAAAATGAAGCGCAATATTTTGTATGATGCGGACAATGAAAACGCTTTATCCAGAAATAGAGCCTTTCGATTCGGGAATGCTGCCCGTCTCGGACAAACACACAATTTATTACGAACGCTGCGGCAATCCTGACGGATTGCCCGTTGTTTTTTTACACGGCGGTCCAGGCGGCGGTTTGATTCCCGGTTACCGGCAATTTTTCGATCCGCAGGCTTATCACGTCGTCCTTTTCGATCAGCGCGGTTCGGGGCGTTCGACGCCGCACGCTGAATTGGAAGGCAATACGACCTGGGATTTAGTCGCCGACATCGAACGACTGCGCGAGAAATTCGGAATCGAAAAATGGTTTGTGTTCGGCGGTTCATGGGGCAGCACGCTCGCTTTGACTTACGCCGAAACGCATCCAGACAGAACACGCGGTCTTTTCCTGCGCGGAATTTTTCTCTGTCGCCCGCAGGAGTTGCGATGGTTTTATCAATACGGCGCGAGCGAGATTTTTCCCGATTCCTGGGAGCCTTATCGCGATTTTATTCCCGAAGCGGAACGCGGTGATATGATGGGGGCTTATTACAAGCGAATGACCGACGCGGACGAAGCGACAATGCTCGAAGCCGCGCGGCGGTGGAGCGTTTGGGAAGGCAGCACGTCTAAACTTTTCCCGGATCAAAATCTGATAGATCATTTTTCCGGTGAACACGAGGCGCTTTCGCTCGCCCGCATTGAATGTCATTATTTCGTCAACAACTGCTTTTTTCCGACAGACAATTATCTCCTCGAAAACGTCGGGAAAATCCGACACATTCCGACCGTCATTGTGCAGGGTCGTTATGATGTCGTCTGTCCGGCAACGTCGGCTTGGGATTTGCATCGAGCTTTTCCCGAAGCCGATCTTCACATTATCCCGGACGCCGGGCATTCGATCAGCGAACCTGGAATCGCTTCGGCTCTGATCGAAGCTACTGATAAATTTAGAGAAGGGCGTTAAGCGAACAAATTCACTAATCAAGCATCAAAAAATATCTTGGACGTAAGCGCTGCCAATGGCGGCGGTTCAGAGATTTGTAACTTTTTTCAGGTAAAAATTCATCGGAAATTTAGAATTTTAATTGAGAAAGAGGTCAAATGAACGGACGAGTTTTAGTCCTCAACGCATCTTACGAACCGATTAACGTCTGCACGGAACGCCGTGCGGTGGTGATGATTTTCAAAGGCGTAGCGCGGATGGAAGAACACAACGGACACAAGCTTCATTCATCGAAAGTAACGATTGAAGCGCCCTCAGTGATTCGTCTGATGGAATATCGGCACATTCCGCACGAACGCCGCTCGCTCTCGCGCAAAAACATTTTGCTGCGCGACCAATACACTTGCCAGTATTGCGTGAAAGTTCTTGCCCCGGCTGAATTGACGCTCGACCACGTTCAGCCGCGCTCGCGCGGCGGCGCATCAACATGGGACAATTTGGTCGCCTGCTGCAAACGCTGCAATCACCGCAAAGGCAATCAAACGCCCGAAGAAGCCGGAATGAAATTGTTAAAACGTCCTCGCCCGTTTTCGCTCCACGTTAGCCGCCAGATTATGCGCTATCTTGGGCGCGCCGACCAAACCTGGCGAAAATATCTTTATTACGGCGCGGAACATTATCAAACCGCGCATTTCGATTAATTAGTGCGTTTCGTCAGAACCGGGAGCGGTAGCGACCGGGTAACTTACTTAAAAACCCGGTCGCTACCGCTCCCGGTTCTGAATTTTGCGCCGCGTTAGCCAAACGGCTCTGTTTCGGCTAAACTTTTCTCATCCGCGCCGCGTCAGAAAGGCTGGAAGTTTTAGTTAGAAGGAAAAAATATTTATGTTTGGACTCGGACCTACCGAATTAATTTTAATTGTCGCAGTTTTAATTTTGCTTTTCGGTGCCAGCCGCTTGCCGCAACTGGCAAAATCTTTGGGACAAAGCCGCAAAGCCTTTAAAGAAGGAATGCGAGAAGCGGAAGAAGATTTTAAGCTCGAAGAAGAAAAAACTCGACCAACGCGCGGGCATCTTTCCGGCGCGAGCGATGAAGAACTGCTCGAAGAAGCGCGCCGGCGCGCCGCTGTCCGCGAAAGATAGAAGAGTGAAAAGGCATAGGGGTTAGGGCGTATTTAAAAGATTCATATTTCTCCGCTACACACTTACACCCTAACCCTTATGCCCTTTTCCTATCCCTTCCGCGCAGTCACCAAAGTCATTTTCACCGTCAGCCGAAAGGTCAACTCGTCGCGCGTTATGTTGATCAAATCTTCGATTTTTCTAATCAAATGAACTTGCTCATCCGGCGGCACAAATTTTGTCCAAATCGGAAATAAAAAATCGGAAATCAGCGGCGAGCGGATAAAATCTTCGCCCAAATCAAATTCAAAAATTTCAAGCCGCGTTTCGGGTTCGATTCCCTGAAAACCGGCGTTCGCCGCTACTTCCTTAACGTCCGAAACTTTCGGTAAATCGGTGATCAGCTTTTCGACTTCCTCACCCAGCTCGTTTAATTCCAATTCGTGCAAAGCCTCCCAGAAAATCGAGAAAAACTCGCCGAAGCTGCCCGCGGTCGGCAGCACAAAAGCGACGTTTCCTTCTTCTTCCGTCACGCGATAAATTTCCTGCCATATCGGGAGCAAATCCGAAACCGGCAAAAACGACGCATCGCAAACAACAGCCGTAAATTCTGCGTTCGGAAAATTGAGGCGCTGCGGCGGCGAGTTTTGAAATTTAATGTCGGCGGAAACGGCTTCGGCTTTCGCCTGGGCGATGCGAAGCTTTTCGGCATCGGATTCGGTGCAGATCATTTCTACTGCCTCGTTGAGCTTCTCTCTCAGTTCGAGTGCGTGATTTCCCGTGCCGCATTCGATGTATAAAAGTTGTCCTTCGTCAGGCAATTTAAGGCGCAAATCAACAAGCTCGGCGAAACGCTCGCTCCAATCTGTCGCGACATAAAGGTCGTGCAAAAAAGCTAATTCTTTGGCTGTTTTATCCGTCTTCATATTTAAATCGTAAATCGTGAATCGTGAATAGTAAATAGCCGCTTAAAAATCATAGCGAATCAAGATTAAAACTTGATAACCGGGAATCAAATTCTCTGCGTCCTTTGCGAGAGACTTTGAGTTCTTTGCGGTTTAATTCCGAAGAAACTTTAACCGCAAAGAACTCAAAGGTTGTGCGCAAAGGACGCAGAGAATTTCTATTTTCGATTTGCTAAGATTTGTCAAATTACGGCAAAATCGGTTAACTATTTTTTAGTCAATTCCTATTTTCGCTTTACAAAAGGATAAAAATGAACAACGCGACGACGCTCAATCTGGCTTCGGTTATCGAACATCACGCGCGGCTCGCGCCCGCAAAGGAAGCAATCGTTTGGAACGAAATGCGCTTTACGTACGGGCAGTTAAACGGTTTGGCGAATCGCGTGGCAAATGCTCTGACGGAAATGAACATCGGTTACGGTGATAAAGTCGCCCTCGTTTGCCCGAATTTGCCGTTTTTTCCGATTGTTTATTACGCCATTTTAAAAGTCGGAGCGGCGGTCGTGCCGCTCAGTATTTTATTTAAGCCGCGCGAGATCGCTTATCATTTGAAAGATTCCGACGCGAAAGCCGTTTTTGTTTTTGAAGGCACAGAAGAATTGCCGATGGCTCAGTCGGTTAAAGAAGGATTCGATCAGGTTGAAACGTGCGAGCATCTCGTCGTGATGACGGCTAGCCCGCTGGCGTCTTCGCCCTTTGAAAATTGCCCGACTTTAACCCAAATCACATTCGACAAACCGGATACTTTTGAAACCTATTCGACCGCAGCGGACGACACTTGCGCGATTCTTTACACTTCCGGTACAACCGGACAACCGAAGGGCGCGGAATTGACGCATTTTAATTTGATGACGAATGTCACGACGACTTGGAGCATTCATTTGCCGATGCTCAATTTTACCGAGGGCGAACAGAAAACCGTTTTAATCACGCTTCCGCTCTTTCACACGACCGGGCAAACCGTACAGATGAGCACAAATCTGTACGCCGGAAACCGAATTGTTCTGCTTCCGCGTTTTGAGCCGAAAACGACGCTCGAAACGATGCAGCGCGAAAAAGTCAATTTCTGGGTCGGCGTGCCGACGATGTACTGGGCGCTGCTGCGGTATGCCGAAGAAACGGGATTTGACGTTTCCGAAATCAGCCGAAATATGAAAGTCTGCTCATCGGGCGGCGCGCCGATGCCGGTCGAAGTGATGAAAGCGTTTCAGGAAGTTTTCAATGTGCGCGTACTGGAAGGCTACGGTTTATCGGAAACTTCGCCGCTCGCGACATTTAATCATTTTGAAAAACCTTCCAAACCCGGCACGGTCGGACAAGCGATTTTCGGAGTCGAGGTTAAATGTTTTGACGAAAACGACAAAGAAGTCGAGCCGGGCGAGCGCGGCGAAGTCGTCATTCGCGGCTCAAATGTGATGAAAGGTTATTACAAACGCCCGGAAGCGACCGCAGAAGCGTTTCGCAGCGGCTGGTTTCACACGGGCGACATCGGCATTATTGACGAAGAAGGCTATCTTTCAATTGTTGACCGCAAAAAAGATATGATTCTGCGCGGCGGCTACAACGTTTATCCGCGCGAGCTGGAAGAAGTAATAATGACGCATCCGGCAGTCTCGCTCTGCGCAGTCGTCGGCGTCCCGGACGCGAAAATGGGCGAAGAAGTCAAAGCGTTTGTCGTGTTGAAACAAGGCGCATCGCTCGATGAAGAAGAAATGATTGCGTGGTGCAAAGAACAGTTCGCCGCCAACAAATATCCGCGCTACGTCGAATTCCGCGACTCGCTGCCCATCGGCGGTACAGGAAAAGTTCTCAAACGCGAGTTGCGAGATTCCTGAAAGAAACCGTCCCGCTTCGCGAGACGGTTTCTTTTAATTTGTTAATGAAGATCGAAAAAAGTTAATCACGGTTTGGTCGTAATCTTCCTGCTGCTGGCTGGTGGCTGCGTTAATGAGATTAAAACCGGAAATCGGCAAATCGGTTTTCTGCTGAACGCTTTGTTTCGATAAACAACCGCCGAGTTTGATTGTTGATTCTTGCAGAGCTGGCGCGTCTTTTCCCGCGAGCAGCAGAATCTTGCGGTTTTCCAATTGCGGCGCGGCGTCGCACATCGAATCGCGGCGAAAGGCTTTCGGGTAATAAAGCATCGTGCCGCGATTCGCTATTTCGCGGGCAACTTCGCCGGCGACTGACGAACGCGCTTTGACGATGTTTCCCAGCACATCTTCGCTCGAAGCCGGAATTGAATCGAGTGCCAGAGCGCGAATCGCCGTTTCTCCGCCTGCGCCGAAAACTGCGGCGATTGCACCCATTTCGACTCCATAAACGCCGATTCGATCCGAAGTTTTTTGATTGCGTAAAAACTGAACGGCTGCGGCTAAATCTTCGCCTTCGATGCCGCCGAAACCGCTCCATTTCACTCCGGGATTTGCGCCGTGTCCGCGCTGGTCTGGAATCAAAACCGTAAATCCGGTTGCTTCGTTGAGATTGACTCCCAAATTTAAAAGCCACGAGCGGTCAGCGCCGTAGCGATGCAGCAAAATGACGGCGGGCGCGTTTTCGCCGCCTCGCAAAAGCCAGCCGCGAGCCGCAGTTGCGTCTTTGTTTTGCCACGTTTCTTCGGAAATTTTAACCTTGCTGCGCGTAAACGAAGACAAACTTTCGGGCGTCACGAGATATGCCGCGCGCTGCGGTTCGGCGGCACGATGCACGAGCCACAGCGAGGCGGCAACCAAAGCGATGACAACGAGCAAAATCGCCGGAAAAACGAGTCGTATAAAACTGGCAAACAGTTTTCGCCAAATTGATTTTTTCATTGTGTTTTAAAAAGTGAGTGAGAAAAATTTGCGAGAAAATCTTGTCGAATAAAACGCAACTTTTCGCCGCGTTTGCGACTCTAAGGATTCGTCGCCTTAATTGAATTTTTTTGCGGGCGGAACAACCCGCAAATATGCTACCATATCGCCACCGCCGACGAAAAGAAAATTGTTGGCAAGATTTTATAATTGTTAAAACAAATGAAAAATAAGTTTCTGGCAACGATGGTTTTAGCCGCTCTCGTATTCACCGGATTTACCGGCGTCGCGAAAGCGCAATCGAATTCCAAGCAAAATTCTAGTGTTTCAACCAAAAACAAAATCGAATTTTTCCCGATTGAAGACATTAAACCGGGAATGCGCGCCACCTCGCGCACGGTTTTCGCCGGAACCGAGCCGGAAGAATTCGGAGTCGAGATTTTGGGAGTCTTGCCCGGTTTTATCGGTCCGAAACAGCCTGCGATTATTGCCAGACTTTCCGGGGCGAACGTCGAACGAACGGGAGTTTTCCAAGGAATGTCCGGCTCGCCCGTGTTTATTGACGGCAAGCTCGTCGGCGCAATTTCGTTCAGCTTTCCGTTTTCCAAAGAGCCGATTGCCGGAATCACGCCGATTCAATCAATGATTGACATTTTCGAGCAAGCCGCGCCGCGCTCAAACAATTCGGCGAATGAGCCGCGCTCGTTTACGTTTACCGAATTGGCTTCGACTGAATGGAAATCGAATCTGCCGAAACCGGCAATTTCGGGCGCGCCATTTTTGGCGAACGTTTCACAAGGCTCGCCGCTCCTAGGTCTGCTAGGTCAACAATTTGCGCCGATTGGAACGCCGCTCGTTTTTTCCGGTATCAGTCAGGAAACTTTAAATCAATTTGCGCCTCAGCTTGCGTCAAACGGCTTGCTGCCCGTCGCGGCAGCCGGCGGCGCTTCGGAAATGTCGCCGATGAAAAAGGCTGACGAAAAAACTTTGCTGCCCGGCTCTTCAGTGACTGTTGCGCTGGCGCGCGGCGATTATAGTATGGCGGCAGCCGGAACAGTGACTTTCCGCGACGGAGATAAAATCTACGCTTTCGGTCATCAATTTTTAAATCTAGGCTCGGCAAATATGCCGATGGGCGAAGGCTCGGTCGTCGCTGTTGTGCCGAACGCCAATAATTCATTTAAATTGACGGTGCCGGGCGCGATGGTCGGCAGTATGGAGCAAGACCGCCAAACGGGAATTTACGGAAAGCTCGGCAACCAGCCGAAAATGATTCCGGTCGAATTAAACGTCCAGACGAGCCGCAATCGCCCGCAAACGTATCGCTACGAAGTTATCAACGATTCGTTTTTGACGCCGCTGCTTTTAAATATCACGGTTTATAACGCAATTACTGCGACCGAGCGAGGGCTTGGCGAATCTACAATTAACGTGAGCGGTCAAATTTCAGTTAAAGATGCGCCAATGGTTAACATCGAACGGCGCATCTCGGCATCAAACGCGCCGGTAATGGCTGCCGGTTCAATCGCCGTTCCGACAGCCGCGCTTTTGACCAGCGGTTTTGACGGCGCGGAAATCAAAAATATTAAAATCAACGTCACTTCGGTTGACGGCAAAAAAGCCGCCAGTTTGGAACGCCTCGCAATTAACCGCGCCGAAGTTCGAGCCGGAGAATCTTTCGAAGCGCAGGCGTTTGTCCGCAGCAACGCCGGAAAACAGTTTATCCAGCGAATTCCGCTTAAAATTCCCGCCGACACCGCGCCGGGAACTTATCTGGTTTATGTCGGCGACGGCGCATCGCTCCAGCAAGTCGCTCCGTCGCGCTCGTTTGTCCCGAAAACCGTTAACGAGCTGGTCAACACAATCAATCTAGTGAAAAAAGCCGACCGTCTTTACGTGCAAATTACGCGCGTTACGAACGGCGCGATTATCGGCACGAGCGAAATGCCTAATCTGCCGCCTTCGGTTCTCGCAACCTTGAACAACGACCGCTCGGTCGGCGGCGTGACTCCGACTATTTTGTCGCCGATTTTTGAACAGGAACTCGCTCCGGCTGAATTCATCGTTTCGGGACAACAGGTTTTGACCGTCGAAGTCGTCAGATGAAAACGGCATTAATTTGTCGTAAAATTGACGCCGCAAAAGTTAATTAACTTTTGCGGCGTTTTTAATTTATGAAAATTGCATTAATCGGAACCGGAAAAATGGGCAAACTAATTGCCCGACTTGCCCGTGAACAAGTCGACGAGATTTACGTTGAGATTGATGAAACTGCGGCGGAATTATCGGCACAGGAGTTAGCGGAAAAACTAAAAGGCGCGGATGCGGCAATTGATTTTTCGGTCGCACAAGCCGTCCGCAAAAACGTCGAAGCCTGCATTTTAGCTAACGTTCCACTTGTCGAAGGCACAACCGGCTGGAACTCCGAGATTGAAAACATCAAAAAAATCGTCGTCGAAAACGACGGCGCATTTGTTTACGGCGCGAATTTTTCAATCGGCGTTAACCTGTTTTATCGAATCGTCAATTTTTCCTCTGAATTATTCGCACGATTTGAAGATTACGAAGCGTTCATCGAAGAACAGCATCATTCGCGCAAAAAAGATGCGCCGAGCGGCACGGCTCTGAAACTAAAAGCAATCGTTGCCGAAAATATCGAACGAGAATTTTCCGTCGCTTCGACACGCGCGGGAAACATTCCCGGCACGCACCGCGTTGGATTCGACGGCGCGGCTGACCAGATTTTACTGGAACACACGGCGCGCTCGCGCGAAGGCTTCGCTTCCGGCGCGCTTCTAGCGGCAAAATGGATTGTCGGAAAAAAAGGCGTGTTTGAGTTTACCGAAGTGATGGACGAAATTTTAAAACAATAATTTTATTGCCAAAAAGCAGAACGGCGCGTTTTGTTGATAAATTCCGAAGGGTCAATCCAACCGTTTTTATCATCGCCGTAACCGCCGCCCGGTTTATTCCAATACGGGCAATCAGTCCAGCGAATCTCAAAATGAAGGTGACATTTATAATGCCCGTTGGCATTGCCGACTGTGCCGATTTGCTCTCTTCGTTTAACTTCGCCGCTTGTTTTAACGATTGATTCCAGATGTCCGTAAAGACTTTGAATTTTCGTTCCGTCGGCTGACGTGTGTTCGATAATTACAACATTTCCCCAACCTGCGCCCGCATCTTCTGCAAACGCGATACGCCCGTCGGCGGCAGCGTAAACGGGCGCGCCGCAATCGGTATCGCCGCCTGTGTTTGCGTTCCAATCTTCGCCTAAATGGCGATTTTCACCGAAGTCCTGCGCGTTGTACCAGGCGTCAAGGTCTCTGGCTTCGGTGACAAAATCAGTTTCGCCGATTGGAGAAGCAAAACTGCCGGTTGTGAATTTGAGCAAATGTTCGGGAATGGCTTTATCAGGATTTTTTGTCGTGCTGCACGCAATTTGATAGGTGAGAAGGCAAAAGGCGAACAAAAAAAATTTAGAAAGTCGCATAATAAAGTTCTTACACGCACAGTTTTTCCTGCTCAGTTGCTTGCAGCCTTTACGAAGATTTGCCGCGCAGTTAAGGACAGCAACAAGGGAGTCTTTTTAAGAAATGCAGGCTGAAATATAAATTTTCCTTCCGGCGGCACGAACCGAGTTAAGTCTTACACAGAGTTTCAACTTATTTTGCAGCCAATTCTCCAGAAATATTATCAAGCGTCGTCACGGCTTTATCTTTTGTATCCAGTGCGCTCAAATCAATCAATCTTTTGGTTTTATTTGCTACAAACTGAGCAGCCGCCGCGAGCAGATCACGCTGGAGCGGAGACAAAGACTGATCGCCGCATCCTGTAAAGGCGGGCGGCGGAACAGGAGTAATTTCGGGTTTGTCCGTTCGCGGAGTCGAGAGCGAAAGCACCTCGCTGACATCGCAGGCGGCGGCATCACGTTTTGTCAGATTCTGACCGCCGAGCCATTTGTTTGAAATCGTTTTGATGGCTGATGTGTGATCGAACTGCGTGTGACAAATCGTGCCTTCCGCGATCCAGGGAGAAACCAGCACCGCCGGTACGCGAACGCCAAACCGCGTGAAATCGAAACCGCTTCCGCCGTTAAGTCCGTTGGTATATGGAATCACAATCCCGTCAGGCGAAACAGTCGGCGGCGGGGGCGTCGGGAAATGATCGAAACAGCCTCCGTGTTCGTCGAAGGTGATGATGAATAAAGTTTTCTCCCAGTAATCGCTGTTGATGAGCGCGGTGTAAATGTCGTAAATCAATTTATCGCCGTAGAGCGCGTCGGTCGGCGGTCCGTGATCGAAAATCGCATAAGCCGGGTGCATATCGTTTTCGGGACCGTATTTCGAGCTGCAAATCATATTCGGCTCGATAAAGGTGTAAGCGGGCAGTGCGCCGGGAGTTTTCAAATCCGACAAAAATTGTTCATACGGGAAAAAGCGATTCCGCGAAAAAGCGAACTCCCAAAGCTGCTCCTGAATGATTAAGGCGTTGCACAGCAGCAACGGTCCGCCGTGATAAATCTTCCAACTGACGCCGTTTTCTTCGAGCAGATTGAAAATAGTTTTTGTATTGTTGATAAAAACACCGACATCCCAAAAATGCTCTCCGGTTTTCCAGGTGTTGTAAACATTTCCGCTGGATGTCGCCGCGTGAATAAAAGAGCGATTGGGAAAGGTTTGCGTCGGGACGGAGCTAAACCAGTTGTCGCAAACGGCGTAATTTTGAGCTAACCCGTTGATAACCGGCAGAGCCGATGGCGGAAAGCAGTTCATAATGATGCTGGGATCAACATCAAACGGCGGCTTGCCTTTCTTTTGCGCTTCGGTGTCGGCTGTTGCGATAGCGTCGGCATAATCAATAACGAATCCCTGCATCGTCGGCGTTGCAGTAGTATTCGGAATCGGCATCGTCGGAGGTTGACCATACATCTGCCGATAGACAAATTCATAAGGCTCGTTCGGATCGGGATACGGAGCAGTCGTATCCGTTCCTTTTGTAACGTAAACCGGCTCGCCGTTCGTGCCCGGATTGCTCATCGCGCTCTTGACGCCGTTGTATGTTCCGTTCGGCGTTTTATTAAAAGGCGGCGGATTATCAGGATCGTATAACCATCCCAGAACATTATCGAAAGAGCGGTTTTCCATCATCAGCACGATGATGTGTTCAATCTTGTCGAGATTACTATTCTGCGCAGTCATTTGTTTTCTCCGTTAGATGTTTTCAGCCGATCAAGCCTGTATTCGAATTAGAAACTACAACCCTAACAGCAATAGGTTTCTAGTTTACGCCGTGCAATTTAGCATTAACCGGGCACAAATCAAAATAAAAAAACATTCACATTCCGAGAAAATCCTTCAAAATTTTCACGCGGTCGCGTGCGACGACTAATTCCGTGCGAGTTTTATCTTTCAAGCGAATCAAGATTTTGCCGGAAAACCAGCCGTGCACTTCTTCGATAAAATTTATGTTGATAATGGCGTTGCGATGAATGCGTAAGAAAAGGCGTGTGTCGAGTTTGGATTCCAATTCATTTAACGAAAAATCAATCGGAAATTGTTTGCCTTCCGAATTTCGGGCAAATGTCATTTTGTCTTCGGCGAAAAAATGCGTGATTTCCGCCGCGTCGAGAATTTGTACTTTTCCGCCGATGCGCGAAGCCACGCGTTCGAGCTTTCGCGGCGCGTCCGGCTGAAACGAAACGGCGATTGACTGAATCATTTTCTGCAAATTTTGCAGCTCGGCTGGGTTTTGGGTTAATCGTTCCAGCTTTGTCAAAGCCTTTTCCAATCTTTCGGTTTCGACGGGTTTAAGCAGATAATCGAGCGAATAAACTTCAAAAGCCCGCAGCGCGTATTCGTCAAAAGCCGTTGTGAAAATTACGGGCGGATAGTTTTCCAATTTGGCTAGAAGCTCAAAGCCGTTTAAATCGGGCATTTGAATATCAAGAAAAACCGCGTCCAATTTTAATGTCGGGATTTCCTGCAAAGCCTTTAAAGGCGCAGTCGTTTGCCCGGCAATCTGAACGCGGTTTGTTTCCTCAAGCAGACGCGCAAGTCTTTTGAGAGCCAGAGGCTCATCGTCAACGAGATAAACTTTAAGAAGTTTGTCCATTTGCGGGAATTACGAGCGAAACCGAACCGCCCGCTCCGTTTTTAGTAATTTCGAGCTGCGCCCTGCTGTCAAAAATTGTTTCCAGACGCCTTTGCAGATTATCCAAACCGTGTCCGTTTTTGATTTCGGAATCGGAAAAACCTTTGCCGTTGTCGCGTACTTCGATTTTCAGAAAATCCTTGTCTTTTTTGATCGAGATAACAATTTCGGTTTCTTCCGAACGCCTTGCAGCGACGTGTTTGATCGAATTTTCGACCAGAGTTTGCAGCGCCAGCGGGGGCAGCTTTGTTTCCGAAAAACGCTCTTCGGTTTCAATTTTATAATTCAATCGGTCGCCAAAGCGAACTTTTTCGATTTCCAGATAATCGCGCGTGATTTTGAGTTCCTGTGCGAGCGTGACGAGACTGCGGGCGTTTGAATCGAGCGAATAGCGCAGCAAAGCCGAAAGCTTTTCGACCATTTTTTCAGCCAGCACGGGATTTTCGCGGATTAAAGCGGCAATCGAATTGAGCGTGTTGAAAAGAAAATGCGGATGAATTCTCGATTCGAGCGAAGCAAGCTGCGCTTCGGTTGCCAGCGCACGTGCGTTTGCCTCAGCGAGTTCCCTTTGTCGAAGCTCTTCTTCGGTTCTGGCAAGCCGGGCTTGCGAAAACTCATAAAAAAAGATGCTAAAACCGAAAATGAAAGCAATTATCAGCGAAAATACAAAATTTTCCTGAGGCGGCGGGAAAACCTGATTCCAACTCGAAATACCTAAAATGCTCAAAATCGTTTCGGCAATTGTCACGCCGAAAATAGTCGCAATGAAAATTATCGTCGTGATTTTGATAAAACGAACAAGCGCCGAATCGCCTAAAAAACGCGGAACGCCGAAAACGACCGCCAGACCGATCAGCGTTCCGATACAGTTTGAATAAACAAATGAAGATAAAAGATTTTTTAAAGAAAGCGTCCGCTGCAAATCCATCGGAAAACCGCTGAGAAAAATGGCGACAACGGTTGCCGCCAGATTAACAAGCAGGATTTGTCCGGCGATTTTTAAAAATTCGTGTTTTCTAACAGGCGCTATCGGAGTTTCCATTGAAATTTAACTTAATGGGAATTCAAAGCCATTTTTTCACCGTCGAGACGCTGAGACGCAGAGAAAAATTAAAGAAAGAAGTGAAAGATTTTGGTGAAGTTTTTCAGGATTCTCATATTTCTCCTAAATAACTCTGCGTCTGCGGCGTCTCGGCGGTGAAAATAATTCTTAATCAAACAAACATTTACTTATTGTTTGTTCGCCTGAATCCATTTTACCGCCGTTTCGCGCGTTTTGCCCGTTGTTTCGGTTGACAATCGCTGGTAAAAATTTCTGGCTTTTGTTTTTGCGCCAATCCGCTCATAGCCTTCCGCGAGATTTAAGAGAACGTTCTCGCGTATTTCGGCGGGCAACTGCTTGAAATTATCGTCGTTGACCGCAATGATTTTTTCAAAATCAGTGATGGCGGTCTGCAAAAGACGATTAGCTTCATTCGGGTCTGGAAATTCCTTTGAAGCCTGATACCAGGTCGAGCCGCGAACAACCAAAACTCTCGTGTCGCCCGGCGCAAATTCAACGGCTTTTTCCATATCGTCCAAGCCTTGTTTCCAAATCGCGCTCCCCGCCATAAAGTCTCCCTGATAAAAAGCGGTGCGAGCTAAAATCAATCTTGCGCCGCCCTGCCAGACCAATGCGAGAGCATCTTTGGGATTATTTGCCAGAATTTTTTCGCCCGTTTTCATCGCGCTCTCTAACGCCGTTGCGTCGCCTTGGATTCCCTTCATAAATTCCTGTTCGACTGTTTTATCGAACTTTAAATTTTTTGAATCGGCGGTTTTCTGTGCCGAAACGTTCTGCGATTGAGCAATCAAAATGATTGCGGCGAAAAGTGTAAAACTGAAATACCTTTTTAGCATTGTAAATTTCTCCTTTTAGATTGTTGTGTAAAAATTTCCGTGAAAACCAAGCGGCAAATGTTGCCCGGCTGCCCAGACGCGGGCTTCAAATTCGAGGGTTTGCGCGTCGCGGATTTCGAGAAAAGTTTCATTGCGCGCCGCATCGTAGCCTTGCGCTAAAATCCAGCCGCGTTCTTCGTTTACGCCGCCGGTTTTCGGCACAAAAACAGGCTCGCCGAAAGTGCGCATTTTTCCAGCGTTGGCTTTCTGCGTCGTGCCCTTTTGCAGATCAAATCTCATAATCGCGGCGTTTTCGTCGTAGCCGCGTTCGGCGAGATAAAGAAACCGCGATTTTTGCCCCATAAGGCGCGAATCAAATCGCGGAAACTCGACATCGTTCACCAGATCGGCTTTGCCGACGACGGCGCGTTTGTTGAGATCAATCGTGATTCTGGTCAGTGTTTGCGAAGAATTGTTAAAAGTGTGCCGAACTTTATCGGTTTTCCAATCCCGTAAAAGCTCAAGAATTTCATTGTCATTACCTAAAATTGATTCAAAAACGATTTTCCCGTCCGCTGTTTCATAAGCATTGCCGTGATGAAAAATGATGTTTGGCGGAAGCTGGAGGGTAAACGCTTTTTCTTTCGCGCCGTCGCGCGGAACGACAATAAGCCTCGTAGTTTCGTTTTCGACATAGCGCAGCGCGTCACCGAAAACTTCGGCTCTTCCGGTCATCAAAGCGGCAAAATCGAGCTTCATCGGCGGAACCGGAATTAGAAAATAATTTTCCGTCAGCATCGCGTCGTGAACCATATAAAACCCGTTTTGATCGGCTTGATAAATGTCTGCGGCTTTTCCCGTTTGGCGTTCAATGCGAAAAACGTGCAGAGTTCCTTTCATGTTTTTTTCAAACCCGTACGCAAACATATCGCCGGTTTTCGGGTCGAAGCGGGGATGCGCCGTGAAAGTAAAATCTCTCGGAACAGTTCCGTTAAAATCCCAATAGCCTTCAAAATCGAAAGTTTTCGGATTGATAACCGTTGGCAAACCGCCTTCGGAAAGCCCCAGAAACTTGCCTTGCCATTCGACGACATTGACGCTCGCCTGATTTTTCCCCTCTTTTTGCTGCCGCGCGGGCGAACCGGCAGAGCGACGTTTAGGCGCAGCCGTGCCGAATTCGTGATAAAGCATCTGTCCGGCTTTTAATTCTTCGAGCCGGTGCGGCGTCGGCAGAAAACGCGCTCTCAATTCCGCTTTTCCTTCGCGAAAACGCCAGGACGAAAGCAAAGCGTCGCCGTCGAACAAATGCCGAAGCTGTGTTCCGTGATTGTCCATTTGCCCCGGCGCAACGCGAAAAAGAGTGCCGTTAAGTGCGCGCGGCAAGCTGCCCTCGACTTTTAAATTTTGCCAAACCCCTTCCGCGCTCGGATTTTGCGACGCGAGCCATTGCATCGAGCGCTTTGTTTCCGCCAGAACTCTGGCAATCGCGCTTTTTTCCACTAACGCCAACGCGCCGGCTCCCAAAAGCAATCCGGCAAAACTGCGGCGCGTCATCGTTGTTGTCAGAACGTTTTCCGATTTGTGCGACATTAATTTTCTCCTCTTTTTAAATCCGTGTTTATGAGACACGCCGAGTTTAACGCGCCCAATTTGATAACCGTTCGCGTTTTCCGACGAAGGGTTTATTTTTCGGATGAAAGGTTTTTCGGCGCGATGATTCGTCACTCAGGTTTCGACTGTTTGAGTTACAATAAGCATTATTTTTTTGATATATTCCGGTGGCTTATGACAATGAAAATTGATTGGCTGCGCGGCTGCGCGACAGCTTTGGTGACGCCGTTTCGGGCGGATTTGAGCGTTGATGAAGATTGTTTCAGGCGTTTGGTTGAACGTCAGATCGAAGGCGGCGTGAAATTGCTCGTTCCGTGCGGAACGACGGGCGAGAGCGCCACGATGAGCGAAGAAGAACGCTTAAGCGTAATTCGTGTAACAGTTGAAGTTGTTAAAGCCAAAAGCGCCGAGACGAGAATTGATAATGCCGAATCTATTATGGAAATGTCCGATGAGCTGCCCTTTGCCGAAGCCAAAGCGGAAGTCGGTAAAATGATTCCGCGAGTCATCGCCGGAACAGGCGGCAACAACACTTCGGCAACCGTCGAATTTACCAAAAAAGCACAGGATTTGGGCATCAATATGGCGCTCGTGGTCGCGCCGTATTACAACAAACCGACGCAGGAAGGCTTATATCAACATTTCAAAACCGTTGCCGAAGCCGCGCCGGATTTGCCGATTATGCTTTACAACGTGCCGGGCAGAACCGCGAGCAACATTTCCGCCGAAACGACTGTTCGATTGGCGCGAGACTGCGAAAACATTGTGGCGACGAAAGAAGCGTCGGGCAATTTGTCGCAGATAATGGAGATTATCAAAAACCGTCCGGCAAATTTCGCCGTTTTTTCGGGCGACGACGCCGTGACATTGCCTCTGATTGCGCTCGGCGCGGACGGTTTGGTTTCGGTCGCTTCAAACGAGATTCCAGAATTAATGTCCGAAATGACAAACGCCGCGCTTGACGGCGATTTTGCCAAAGCGCGCGAGATTCATTATCGAATTTTACCTTTGATGGAAGCGAATTTTATCGAATCGAGTCCCGCGCCCGTTAAATTTATGATGAAAGAAATGGGACTTTTGGAAGAAACTCTGCGCCTGCCGCTCGTTTTGGTGACGGAGAAAAGCCGCGAAATTCTTAAAAGCATTTTGCGCGAAATTCAGTAATCGGTTAACTAACGAACAGAGCACGGAATCTTTGAACGGTTAAGCTAAAAGAAACTTTTTAAAGGAGAACTGAAAATGGCGAAACCGATTTCAAGACAAATGCACGCCGCAACAGATTATGCTTACGCAGCTTTTATTGCCGCCGCGCCCGAATTAATCGGCTACAAAAATGAAGAAACCGCAGCCGCATTGAGCCGCGCCGTCGGCGGTGAAGTTTTGCTGGCGAGCTTGATGACGCGCTACGAATTGGGACTTGTTCCGGCGATGTCTTTTAAAGCGCATTTAACCGCCGATGTCGTCGTCGGTTTGCTGACAATGACTGCGCCTTGGTTATTCGGGTTTTCCGATAATCGTCGCGCCAGAAACACTTTTCTCGGATTCGGCGCGTTTAGCGTAATGGCTGGATTGTTAACCGAGCAGCGTGAAATGAGCGAAAACCGGTAACAATCAAGAATTTTCTCACCACAGAGAGCACAGAGAACATAGAGAAGTCACAGAGAAAAATAAACTCTGCGTTTCCTCTGTGACTTCTCTATGTTCTCTGTGGTGAAGTTTTTATTTTCCTCGCCTTTGCTCGCAAACAAACAAAAAGTTTTGCCCGCGCATCGCAAATATGTGAAGATTCAGGAAGAATCAAATTCTTCCTAAAACCAAAAACAAGAAGGTCAAGATGCAAGTTGAAGCCCCCATTCAAGCTCAAACCGCCGCACGTCTCCCACTTTTTCACAATGAACCCCGAACTCTGGCTGAGCTTTTTTATCGCGCCGCCTCTGAAAAATCGCGCTCCGATGCACTCAATTACAAAACGGGCAACGCATGGGCTGCAATTTCGTCCGAAGAAATGATTCGGCGGGCGGAAAATATCGCACTCGGACTTTACGCGCTGGGCTTGCGACGAGGCGATAAAGCCGCGCTTTTATCGGCAAATTGTCCGAATTGGACTTTGACGGACGCCGCTTGTCAAATATCCGGCATCGTTGACGTTCCGATTTATACGACGCTTAACGCAGCTCAGGTCGAATACATTTTGCGAGATTCCGGCGCGGAAGTTTTTTTTATCGAAAACCTGGGTTGTTACGAACATTTGCGAGAAATCGAGCCGTTTTTGTCCGGTTTGAAAAAGCTGGTCGTTTTCGATTCGGAAAACATTGCGGCGGAAAACGCGATTTCGCTCGCCGAGCTGGAAACAAGCGGCGCGCGTTTGCGCGTCGAACAGCCGGATTTAATCAAAACATTAACCGCTGAAACCAAGACGGACGACATTGCGACGCTGATCTACACATCCGGCACGACCGGCGAGCCGAAAGGGGTGATGCTCTCGCACTTGAATCTCGTTTCAAACGTTTTGGACGCGAGCGAGCGTTACGATTTTTCGCATGATGACAAGGCGCTTTCGGTTTTGCCGCTCTCGCATATTTTTGAGCGAACGGGAATGTACGTTTACCTGTGGAACGGAATCTCGGTTTATTTCGCCGAATCAATTGAAAAAGCCAAAGAAAATCTCGCGGAAGTTCGCCCGACGATTTTTGTCGGCGTCCCCAGAATTTTTGAAAAAGTTTATGCCGGAGCGAAAGACAAAGCCGAGGCGGGCGGCGGTTTGAAACCCAAAATCTTCGATTGGGCGATTGAGATTGCCAAAGAACACGCTCGTTTGACGACCGAAAACAAAAACGTGCCGCGCATTTTAGCCGTCAAACACAGCATCGCGGATAAATTGATTTACTCGAAACTGCGCGAAGTTTTCGGCGGTCGCCTGCGCTCGTGTATTTCGGGCGGCGCGGCTTTGTCAGACGAAATCGCGCTGATTTTTACCGGCGCGGGCGTCCCGATTATGCAGGGCTATGGTTTGACCGAAACTTCGCCGGTCGTTACGTCAAACAATCCGATGCATTTTCGTGTCGGCACGGTCGGCAAACCGATTCGTTCCGTAGAAATCCGAATTGCCGAAGACGGCGAAATTCTCGTGCGCGGCGCAAATGTGATGCAGGGCTATTACAACAAACCGGAAGCGACGCGCGAGGTTTTCACGCACGACGGATTTTTCCGCACGGGCGACATCGGCGAATTGGACGCAGACGGATTTTTGAAAATCACAGACCGCAAAAAAGAGCTTTTTAAAACTTCGGGCGGCAAATACATCGCGCCGTCGCCGATTGAGCAAATGATTAAACGCTCGCGTTTCGTCAATCAGGTTGTTTTGATCGGCAGCGGGCGTAAATTCCCTGCGGCGCTGATTGTGCCTGATTTTGAACAGCTTGAAAGTTACGCCAAATTAAAAGGTTTGGAAATCAAAACGCACGCCGAATTTTGCGCGCATCCGAAAATCATTGATTTGTTCGAGCGGCAAATCGAAGCCCAGACGCCGACGCTTTCAAAATTTGAAAAGGTCAAAAAAATCGCGCTGCTCGAAAACGAACTGACGATTGCAGGCGGCGAATTGACGCCGACTCTGAAAGTCAAACGCCGCGTCGTTGATGAAAAATATAAAGATGTAATTGATAAAATTTACGCCAAGGTTGAATAAAATTGTCGCATAAAATATTTCCGAACGTTTTGTTTCAGAAGATGCGGGATACTGACAAATCATAAGAATATGAGCTACAAAATCAAAGTAGCTTTTCTGATGCTCATCGGCTTGCAGGCTCTTCATTCAATCGAGGAGTTTGTTTTTGAATTTTACGAGCGGTTTCCGCCAATGGCGTTTCTTTACCGCGATGCACCGCATCTGGCAAAACCCGCTTTTTTTATTTCCAATGTTCTTTTAGTTTTGTTCGGCGTGTTCTGCTTTTTTCGCTGGGTGCAGCCCGCGAGCAAAAGCGCCGGGACAATTCTCTGGTTTTGGATTGCGATAGAATCTTTTAACGTCGTCGCACATTTGGTCTGGGCAGTTTTTATCAGAGATTACAATCCGGGTTTGGCTACAGTTTTATTCTTTTTGCCGATTTTGATTTATTTAGGCTATCAGCTTCAAAGATGGAATACCGAATCGTAAAACCGGAAGATTACGAAGCCGTCAGGCAATTCTTAGCTGAAAACGGCTGGGAAAAGCGCGTTGCCGATAAAGAAAGATTTCAAACAATGATGGAAAACGCCGACCGGACGGTTGTCGCGTTTGAAGGCGAGCGCGTCGTCGGTTTCGCCCGCGCTTTGTGCGACGGCGTTTCCAACGGCTACATCGGAACCGTCGCAGTCGCAGTAGATTTTCGCGGGCGCGGCATCGGGCGCGAGCTTGTCGAAAGATTAATCGGCGACGACACAAATATCACCTGGGTTTTACGCGCCGGACGCGGGAGCCGAGAGTTTTGGGAAAAAATGGGTTTTACCGCTTCAAATATTGCGATGGAGAAAATAAGAGGAACTTAAATTTTCATTAAATCGCCATAATATTCTAACAAGTTCGATTATTTTAAAGTTGTGTTAAAATTGCCCGCCCTAAATTGAATCGAGGAAAAAATGAAAACTAGCAAGCTAAATAAATTTCTGTCTTTCTGTCTTTTGCTGTCTTTAACCATTCCCTGTTTTGGTCAAACGACTCCGTTTTTAACTGAAGATGAAATCAGGATGCTGCGAAACGAGATTTCCGGCGACCGAGCTTTTGAGCATATCCGCGTTTTGACTCAATGGCACAGAGATTCGGGAATGGAAGGATATTTCAAGGCGATGGATTACGTCGCCGGAGCCGCCAGAGAAAACGGTTTGCAGGATGTTTCCATTATTAAACAGCCGTTTGATAATGACGACGGAAAACCCGCAAATTATACGGCTAAATCCGCTGAACTCTGGATGGTTGAACCAATCGAATTAAAACTTGCAGACATCGGCGATCACGCGCTTTATTTAGCCGACAACAGCCGCGATGCCGACGTTCAGGCGGAATTGATCTGGATCGGAAATGCGAGCGAAGATGCGTTAAAAAATCTCGATGTCAAGGGAAAAATCGTTCTGGCAAATGCCAATCCGGGAACGGTTTTAAACAACGCCGTCTATAAACGCGGCGCGCTCGGCGCGATTGTTTTTACCACGTCCGAATCTAAAAGTATGCTCGATTTCCCAGACCAACTTCCCTGGGTGCGGATTCCCGATCCGCCGAAAGGACAAAAAGGCTCGTTTGCTTTTAGCGTCTCGCCGCGCAAAGGCGAGACTTTGCGGCGCGTTTTGGAGGATAAAAACGAGCAGGATTATTTCGCGACCGGCAAACGGACAAAAGGCGGCAAAGTCGTTGTCAAAGCAAAAGTTGATGTGGACATCGGCACGGAAAACAAACGCACCGGAACGGGAATGGTCGAAGGCTGGATTCGCGGAACGAAATATAAAGACCAGCAAATCGTCATCACCGCGCATCTTCAGGAGGAACAAGGCTCGGCAAACGACGATGGAAGCGGCTGCGGAAATATTCTTGAGCTTGCCAGAGTTTTCAATAAACTAATCAAAGAAGGCAAAATTCCGCCGCCCAAACGCGATTTGAGATTTTGGTGGACTGACGAGATTTATTCGGAATATCAATATATTCGCTCGAATCCGGGTTCGGAAAAACAGATGCTCGCCAATATTCATCAGGATATGACCGGCGCGAAGCAATCAATGGGCAGCCGCGTCCAGCATCTGATTTACGCTCCGCATTCGCGCACATCTTATCTCGACGCGCTTTTTGAAAGCGTCGGGAATTTCGTGATTCTGACGAACAATTCGTTTATTCAGGCAAATCGCGGCGGCGGTTATCAGCGCCCGCATTCGCAGCCGATTTACGCGACGCGCGGCACGCGCGAAGGCTTTAACGCGCGTTTTGTTCCTTATTTCGGTTCGTCGGACAATCTCGTGTTTGTCGAAGGAATTATCGGCGTTCCGTCGGTCGCGCTGGTTAATTGGGACGATTATTACATTCATTCATCGGACGACGATTTGTTTCAGATTGATCAGACTCAATTGCAGCGAAACAATTTCATCATCGGCGCGATGGCGCTTTATCTGGCTTACGCCGAAGCCGAAGATATTCCGCTTTTAGCCAGCGAAACTTACGCGCAAGGCGGCAAACGAATCGCCAACGATTTGCAAGTTGCTTTGCAGGTTTTAAACGTTGCGGACAATTGGGCTGACGCTCATTTGTTGATCGAGCAAGGCTCAATCCGCGAACGCCGAGCGCTTAATTCAATGCGGGTTATCGCCGGAAACGACAAACCGGCGACGAACACGATTGACACATTTTTAAAGCTGGTTGATTCACGCGAAAAACAGCTTTTGGATGAACTCGGCGCGTTTTATCAGAATAAATACGGGAAAAAAGCCGTTTTGAATTTATCCCCTGCGGAAACCGAAGCGGCGAAGAAAATTCCGTCAAATATAGCCTCGATGGACGAATATTTTAAGAAGCGTACGAATGTGCCGGGCGGAATGCACCAGCTTATGCGCGGCGAAACGATGAGTTTTGTGGACGGCAAACGCAGCTATTTCGATATTTACAAAGCCGTCAAAGCGGAAGCTCTGGCGGCGGGCAAATTCTATTACGGGACGGTAACGCTTGCGGATGTGGTCAAGCATCTCGATGCCAACGTTAAATCCGGCGCTTTGACATTAAGATAATGAAAAATCGTCCCTATTTCTTTGGAACCGGAATCAGTGTTTTTCGTGAGATAGTCTAAAAATTCAAGGAGAGTTTTATGGACAATTACGAAAAAGTTAGCTCGCTGATTTTTAGATTTTTAGGCGTTTTTATCGCTTTTTTCGGTTTTCTCGGACTTTTGCTGTTGGGAATTGCAATGTTTTCCACGCCTTCGCCAAGAGTCAGAAGCGATATATACGTTTTCTGGTGCTTGTATTTTGTTCCTACTTTATTTGGTTTATCGCTGATAAGAATCAGCAATTCTTTAGGGAAACTGATTTGTCGGAATTTAAATTAGCCCGAAAGCAGCAATGGTTTAAAACAAGCCTTTACGGAATAGGTGAGAAGTAAGAGGTAATAAGTGATAACTATCATCTTCCATTTATTCCGTAGAGGCTTTCTTGTTTTATTCAAACGCATGATTTCTAATTGAAATTATGACTTTAAAAATGCAGATTGAAAATCTGATTTCGGAAAACAAATCGGAGTTTTCAAGCTCGGATCGTGAATTTTTCAATCAATTCAAAGTCGCTTTAACGCGCGGTGAAATTCGGGCGGCGACGCGCGGCGAAAACGGCGTGTGGCAAACAAACGCCTGGGTGAAACAGGGAATTTTGCTCGGTTTTAAAATGGGCGCGATTGTTGAAATGTCGCAGGAAACCGAAACGCTCAAATTTTTCGACAAGGAAACTTATCCGTTGCGCCCGATGAATTTGGATGACAAAATCCGTATTGTTCCGGGCGGTTCTTCGATTCGTGACGGCTCATTTGTGGCTGCGGGCGTGGTTTGTATGCCGCCGTGTTACGTCAACGTCGGCGCGTATATTGACGAAGGGACAATGATTGATTCGCACGCGCTGGTCGGTTCGTGCGCGCAAATTGGAAAACGGGTTCACATTTCGGCGGCGGCGCAAATCGGCGGCGTGCTTGAACCGATTAATGCCAATCCCGTGATTATCGAAGACGATTGTTTGATTGGCGGCAACACGGGCGTTTACGAAGGCGTGATTATTCGCGAAAAATGCGTTTTGGCTTCCGGCGTGATTCTGACCGGCTCAACTCCGGTTTTTGATCTTGTTCGCGGCGAAATTTATAAGAAAACTGCGGAAAAACCGCTCGAAATCCCGGCTGGCGCGGTTGTTGTTCCCGGCGCGCGGGCAGTGACAAATGAAACCGGAAAAAACTGGGGTTTGTCGCTTTACGCGCCCGTGATCGTTAAATACCGCGACGACCGTACAGACGCCGCCACAAAATTAGAGGATTATCTTCGTTAACTTGGAAATTCAAACACTGCAAACGCCAGTCGAAATTATTATTAACGCCGGAAGCGGCGCGGGGGATAAATCTGAACTCGTCGAAAGTTTGAAAAAAGTTTTTGACGAACACAGCGTCGCGGCGCGTTTTTCATTAATCGAAAGCGGCGACGATTTTGAGAAAACTTTAGAAAGAATCGTCGAAAGCGATGCGAAAATAATCGTCGCGGCGGGCGGCGACGGGACGATTAACGCGGTCGCGGCGAAATTAGTCGGAACGGATAAAACGCTCGGCGTGCTTCCGATGGGGACGCTCAATCATTTCTCGAAAGATTTAGGGATTCCGCAGGATTTGGAGGAAGCGGCGCGCATCGTTTGCGAAAATCACACGACGACTGTTGATGTCGGCGAAGTCAACGAACGGATTTTTATCAATAATTCGAGTATCGGGCTGTATCCGCGAATCGTTCGGCGTCGCATTCGACAGCAGCGTTCCGGCTACAGCAAATGGTCTGCGGCGTTTTGGTCGTCGCTGGCGATTTTTACTCGCTATCCATTTTTGGACGTTAAGCTCAGAATTGACAGAAAATTTATGGAACGCCGGACGCCGCTTATTTTCGTCGGCAACAACGAATACGAAATTCACTCTTTAAATATGGGCGCGCGCCAGAGTTTGCAGGACGGAATTTTGAGTGTTTACGTTTTACACCGGACTGGGCGCGCCGGTTTATTATTGCTCGCGCTGCGTTCGCTGTTCGGCGTGCTGCGCGATGCGGAGGATTTCGACGAATATTTTACCGACGAATTAACAATTGATAAACGGCGCAAACAAAAGCGCGTGCTGGTAGCGCTCGACGGCGAAGTCGTTTTGATGAACGCGCCGCTGCGTTACCGCATTTTGCCGCGCGCTCTGCGAGTTATTGTGCCGAAAGTCGAGAATGAGCGATGAAAACTTTAGTTCATCTTTCCGATTTACATTTCGGGCGCGTTGATTATGCGGTCGTGCAGGGTTTGATTGAAAAAATTCACGAAATCGCGCCCGATTTGACGGTCGTGTCCGGTGATTTGACTCAGCGCGCTCGCTCTGCTCAATTCAAGGAAGCGAGCCGTTTTTTGCGCTCTCTGCCGCCGTGTCCGCAAATCGTCGTGCCGGGAAATCACGATGTGCCGCTTTACGATGTATTCGAGCGTTTTACAGCGCCGCTCGAAAAATATAAAAAATACATCACCGCTGATTTGCGACCGTTTTACAGCGATGAGGAAATCGCCGTTTTAGGAGTCAACACGGCTCGCTCGCTGACAATCAAGGGCGGGCGAATCAACGAACACCAGATCGAATGGATTCGTGAAAGATTATGCCCGACCTCAGAAGCTGCGATTAAAATCATCGTCACGCATCATCCGTTCGATTTGCCGGAAGGTTATGAGGAAAGAGATTTGGTCGGGCGCGCGCGAATAGCAATGAAAATGCTGGCAAGCTGCGGCGCAGACGTTTTTCTCGCCGGGCATCTCCACGTCTCGCACATCAGCGAAACGGCAAAGCGTTACCGCATCGAAGGACATTCGGCGCTCGTCATCCAAGCCGGAACCGCAACCTCGACGCGCGAGCGCGGCGAGGATAATTCGTTTAATGTAATTCGCATCGAACGCCCTGATTTAACCGTCGAACGCCTCGTCTGGCAACCCTCAAATTCGCAGTTCGAGATAGCCGAAATCAAAAAATACCGCCAAATTCCAAGCGGCTGGATTAGGAGCGAATCGGAGTAGATAGAAAAGCCAGTACAGGGAGCGGTAGCGACCTGTTTTAACGTAATCCTAGCAGGTCGCTGCCGCTTCTGTACTGACCCGCTTAACTTGCTTTGTTTAGACAGATTCTTTATTTTGTTAGCGTCAACTATCCGCATAAACACATCTTTGTTTGTTCTAAGGAAACTTTTAAGATGAAAATCTCGAAATTTATCAATCGTTTGTTTGCCGTCAATCTGATTATTCTGTTGTTGTGGCAATTAGTTTTGACGCAGACGACGCCCGGCGTCCGGCAATTATCGAGGGATAGGGACAAGAGCGATTCCGCCAAGAGGATTGCGCTGGTAATCGGCATCGCGACATACACTAACGCCAAGCCGCTGCCAAACCCCGCCAATGACGCCGACGATATGACGGCGACGCTGAAAACGCTCGGATTTGAAGTGTTTTCCGGCACGAATCAAAACAAACGGCAAATCGAAACATTGATTCGGCAATTTGGGAAGCGTCTCGCTGAAACCAAAGGCACGGGGTTGTTTTATTACGCCGGACACGGCGTTCAGGTGAACGGCGAAAATTTCCTCGTGCCGGTGGACGCGGAGATTCCCGAAGAGGTTGATGTGCGTTATGCAGCGGTTTCGATAAATTACGTTTTGGACAATATGCGTTGGGCGGAGAACGACTTAAACATTGTGATTTTGGACGCTTGCCGAAACAATCCGTTTGCGCGTTCGTGGACGAGAAAGCGAGCGGCGGACGAGGACAAAGGGTTAGCCAGAATTTCGCCGCCGCAAGGAACGGTAGTGATGTACGCGACACAGCCGGGCGACACGGCGGACGATGGAAAGGGGCGCAACGGTTTATTTACTTCGGTGTTGCTGAAAGAAATCAAAAAGCCGAATGTGGAATTGGACTCAATGATCAAAGCGGTGACGCGCGGCGTGCTGGACGCATCGAAGGCTCTGTCAAAAACTCAGTATCCATGGCGCGAAGGCAGTTATGTGGGAGATTTTTATTTTGCGGTGAAAGAAGCGGGAAACACGGCGGCGAAACCGGAGACGAGCAAACCGGCAATTGATGACAGCGACCCAAATTTCGGGACTGCGGCGGACGCGAAAACAGTGGAACGAGAAGTTTTCCGTTCGATTCAAAATTCCACCGACATCGGGGAGCTTCGCGCCGTGTTGGAAGAATATCCGACGAGTCAATATGCCGCCGGAGCGCGATTAAAGCTGGAACAGTTGGTTTGGAATTCGGTCAAAGATTCCAAAGACAAAGCGAAAATACTGGCGTATTTGAACGAGTTTAAAGACGGAGCAAACGCACCGTTGGCGCGCATCAAGCTGCGGCAGTTGGAAGCGGCGACGGCAGCTACGAATGCTGTGCCACCGGTTAACAATCCGCCAGCAGTGCGGAAAGCGGGTGAAATCAGCAAGTCAAAATTGCCAAACGGAGTTGAGATGAGCTTCGCTTACGTTCCGGCGGGTAGTTTTAAAATGGGTTCGACTAAGGGCGAAGACGACGAAAAGCCGGTTCACATAGTCACAATCAGTCAGGGATTTTGGATTGGGCAAACGGAAGTGACGCAAGGGCAGTGGAAAGCGGTAATGGGAAATAATCCGAGTTATTTTTCAAACTGCGGCGATAACTGTCCGGTGGAAATGGTTTCGTGGGATGACGCGCAGCAGTTTATTGCCAAGTTGAACTCGCAAAATGAAGGATATAAATATCGTTTGCCGACAGAAGCGGAGTGGGAATACGCGGCGCGCGCCGGAACGACCGGAGATTATGCGGGAAACTTGGATTTGATGGGATGGTACAATGAAAATTCGCACAGGACGATGCATCCGGTTGGGCAAAAACAATCAAACGCTTGGAATCTGTATGATATGTACGGGAATGTAATGGAATGGTGCGAGGATTGGTACGATAAGAATTATTATTCAAAAAGTCCAAGCAATGACCCTCCTGGAGCTTCATCAAGTTCTTATCGCGTGGCACGCAGCGGTGGTTGGGGATTTCCCGCTAAGATGATGCGTTCGGCAGCTAGACATAGGATCCCACTATTGTTTCGTAGCAGCTTTTTAGGCTTTCGGGTCGTCAGGGTGGCACTCTAACGATTGCAGCGGGTCAGTACCGCCTGCGTAAGCGGGCGGTACTGACCTGCCGCATAAGCTAAAGATTCTCCAAAATAATTTGCGCCGCTTCGTTCAAATTATCGGCTGAAAAATCTGAATCCTTTGTATCGTTGCCAAGCAGAATTGTGCTGCATCCAGCCCTTCGTCCGGCTTCAGCGTCTTTCAGAGAATCGCCAATAAGCCATGACTTTTTTAAATCAATCCGGTGTCCCCGCGCAGCAGCAAAAATCATTCCCGGTTCGGGTTTACGGCAATCGCACAAAAAACTGTATTCGGCGATTTTTCCTTCAGGAAAATGAGGACAAAAATAAAAACCGTCAAACTCTATCTCGCATAATTCGTTTAATTTTTCCCAAACCGCCGCTAAATCTTTCTCCTCAAAAAATCCGCGCGCAATTCCTGATTGATTTGAAACGACAAAAATTTTAAATCCGGCTTTCTTTAATTCCTGAACCGTCTCTGCCGCGCCTTCATTTAAAATGATCAAATCGGGATTGACGTTGTAAGGAACGTCTTTGACGAGCGTGCCGTCTTTGTCGAAAAAAACGGCGCGAGATTTGGCGATTTTTGCTGTCATTGTTAGATTTATTTTGCGATATTTTTGGAAAATAAAAAACAATGAACGATTTTAAATTGCCGCGCCGTCTTGAAGGCGTGCAGACGACTTTGATTCGACAGGTTTTTGAACGAGCTTTGCCCGGTTCGATCAATCTCGGTTTGGGCGAGCCGGATTTGCCGACGCCCGATTTTATCCGTCGCGAAGCCGCGCGCGTCGCTCTCGAAGAACAAAACGGTTATACGAGTCATCCCGGACTTTTGCAGTTGCGCGAAAAAATCATTTCCGATTACCCGAATTTAAATTTGACGACAAGCGATGTCGTCGTCACCTGCGGCTCGCAGGAAGCGATGACCGGCGCGATGCTTTCAATCATTGACGATGGCGACGAAGTTTTGATTCCCGATCCGGTTTTTGCGGCTTATCCGAACGTCGTTCGTTTGTGCGGCGGCATTGTGAAAACTTTTCGTTTGCCGCAGGAAAAAGATTTCGGATTTGATTTGGACGAATTTAAATCTAAAATTTCAAATAAAACAAAAGCCATCGTGATTGTTTCGCCTTCAAATCCGACCGGGAAAATTTTCACTGAAACGGATTTGCGCGAAATTGCCGCCGCTTTGGAAGGCACAGGCGCGTTTGTCATTTCGGACGAAATTTATCGCGATTTGTATTTTACGGAAAATCGTCCGGCTTCGATTTCGGATTTTTACGAGCGCACGATTATCGTTTCCGGTTTGTCAAAATCTTTAAGTATGACGGGCTGGCGCGTCGGTTGGGTGTGCAGCGCTGTGAAAGAAGTGATGCGCGCCGAAAACATCGTTCACGGGTATTTGACCGTTTGCACTGCGACCGTTTCGCAAAAAGCCGCCTTGCTCGCCTGGTCTGATGAAGCGAAGAAATCAATTGCAGCGGCGCGCGAAATTTACAAACGGCGGCGCGATTTTTTTGTGCCGCTGATTGAGCGCGAATTAGGTTTGCGAGCCGTTTCGCCCGAAGGCGCTTTTTACACAATGGTTGACACGCGCGAATACGGTGATGATTTGGAATTATCGCTGAAATTGCTTCAGAATCACGTTATCACCGTTCCGGGCGTCGCTTTCGGCGAAGAATCGCGTGGCTTTTTGCGCATTTCATTTTGCGCCGACGAAGACAAATTAGCTGAAGGTGTCAGAAGAATTAAAGACGGTTTAGCAGGACAAAGTTAAAATGAAATTATTACCGGATTGGGCGGCGAGACTGAATCGCAGTCGGATTCCAGACCGGATTCGCCGCATTTCCGATTAAAGGCGCGGCGTCCGTGCCGTCTGTGTTCATAATAAATAAGCCTTGATTGTCGCGCTCGAACACGATTTTTGCGCCGTCGGGCGACAAAGCCGGATTGGCGTCGGAAAACGAAGCATTGTTTGAGATGTTCGTTAAAATTCCGCCGTCGGTTGTTATGCTGTAAATTTGGCTTTGGTGTTCAAAGTAAATTTTACCGCCGTCAGGAGAAATTGCCGGAGTTGACCATTCCAAAAGCGAGTTCAAATTTGTCAGTCGAGTCAATTCCGTCCCGTCGGGTTTGACTGAATAAAAATCGCTGCTGAAAACGCCTTTAACGATTCGGTCGCCGATGAACACGATTTTTGAGCCGTCGGGCGTCCACGCGGGCGAGTGTTCGCCCGTAATATGCGCCGGCATCGGCACGCGCTGCTGATTAGTTCCGTCTGTGTTGATAAAATAAATGTGCCAGCCTTTTTCGTGCGAGCTTTCAAAGGCAATTCGATTTCCAGTTGGCGACCAGGCGGCGTTGTAGGCTTGAGACGTTTCGGTTAACCGGCGTTGGTTGCTGCCGTCCGAATTCATCAGGAAGATGTCGGACGTTTCGCCGTCGCCGGAAATGTATGCGATTTGCTCGCCGTTTTTCGACCAAACCGGATTCGAGCCGTTTGCCAGCTCGGTTTGATTCGTTCCGTCTGCGTTTGCGGTCATTACTTTGTAATTTCCGCCGAAAACATAGCGCGTAAATGCAATCTTATTTGCGGCGGACTGCATTTTCGCTGTTGGAATCGAAACAAAAAACGGCGCGGTAAGCAGAAGTGCCGCTAAAATCGAAAAAGCCGCGCGTCGAATTGAAACGAGTTTTGTCATTGTCGTTCTCCTGATAAATTAAGCCCAACTGCTTTTTAAAAGCCGCGTTTATCAGTTTTTCCCCGCGTCAGCCGAGCGTTCCCTTTTTTCCTTCACTTTAATAACGCGAAAACGAAACGAAAAAGGTATCAACGGAAAAATCTTTTTTTTGAAAAACTTTTTTTGATTGTGAATTTTGGGTGGATGAAGATTTTGGTTGAATCGGTTGAAATACGGAGAACGTTTTGCGGAAATAATCGAAAAGTATGAAACAGGATATGAATTGGCTTATAAATTGGATATGCTGCGAGCGTTCTCCGTATTTTTCAATGAACCGGACGACTTTTGCCGTCAACCTTTAACGCGCAAAAGAGAAAGAAAAAGTATCACCCAAAAAAAATAAAGTTGTTTGACCGTTCGGCGGTCTGGTGTCAAAATTAACAGCGTCAGACACTTCGATTTTTATTTGTGTTTTGAGTTTGCCGATGACGACCGAACGGTGGCAACAAATCGAACTGGTGTTTCAAAACGCGCTTGACCTCGCCCCCGGCGAAGAGCGTGAGCGTTATTTGACCGACGCCTGCGCCGACGACGCGGAATTGCGAAGCGAAGTGGAAAAACTTCTCGCGCAGCACGAGCGCGCCGGGAGCTTTATTTCCGTCGGCGCAATCGAAAGCGGCGAGCTGCCGGAAATGACCGAAGAAGTTGACGGTTTAATCGGAAAGCGAATCGGTTCTTATCGTCTCTTGAGAGAAATCGGTCGCGGCGGAATGGGCGCGGTTTACGAAGCCGAGCGCGCCGATAATTCGTTTCAACGCCGCGTCGCCGTCAAATTTATCAAGCGCGGAATGGACACGGATTTAATCCTCAAACGCTTTCGCAACGAACGTCAGATTCTCGCTTCGCTCAATCACCCGAACATCGCGCGCCTGCTCGACGGCGGAACGACAGCGGACGGTTTGCCTTATTTCGTGATGGAATTTATCGAAGGCGAGCCGCTTTATCGCTATTGCGACAATCGCAAATTGGGCGTCACAGCGAGATTGGAGTTGTTTCGGCAGATTTGCGATGCGGTTGACGAAGCGCATCGCAACAAGGTCGTTCATCGCGATTTAAAACCTTCAAATATTCTCGTCAAACCGGATGGAACGGCTAAATTACTCGATTTCGGAATCGCCAAACTGCTCGACCCGGAGCTTGCCGCCGCGACGATTGAGCAGACGGCGACGCAAATGCGGCTAATGACGCCGGAATACGCCTCGCCCGAACAGGTTTGCGGCGAGCCTGTCACGCCCGCCGCCGATATTTACAGTTTGGGAGTTTTGCTCTACGAGCTTTTGACCGGACATCGCCCGTATCGTTTTAAAAACCGCGCGATGCACGAAATCTCGCGCGTCGTCTGCGAACAGCAGCCGCTTGCGCCGAGCGAAAGTCTTACCCGCGAGGACAATTTGATTTTCACCGGAACGGGCGAACATCGTGTGACGCTCGCCGAAATCATCGAGGCACGAAACGCCGATCTGAAAACTTTGCGGCGCGAACTGGCGGGAAATCTCGACCGCGTGATTTTAAAAGCTCTCCGCAAAGAGCCTGCCGAACGTTATCAAACGGCGCTCGAATTATCCGAAGAGATCGAGCGCGTTTTGCAGAATCGCCCGGTCAAAGCTGAGCCGATTCCCGTTTCAAGGCAAGCAGAAGCGACGAAACCGGAGAAAAATTCTATTGCGATTTTGCCGTTCAAACACATCGGCGCGACCGGCGCGACTGGCGAAGCGGGCGAGCAATTTTTGGGCGTCGGGCTGGCGGATTCGATTGTGCTGCGGCTCTCCGGCGTGCGGCGAATCGTCGTGCGCCCGACTTCGAGCGTTATTCAATACGAAAATTCCGACGAAAACGCGTTTGAGATCGGCGCGGAACTGGCTGTCGAATACATCGTGACGGGAACGATTCGCCGCGCCGGAAACCGAATTCGCGTTTCGGCTCAGCTTCTCGACATTGCTGCAAATTCCACTGCCTGGGCGCAATCGTTTGACGAAAATTTTACCGACGTTCTCACGCTCGAAGATACGATTTCGGAAAAAATCGCCGAGCTTTTAATCGGTCAATTATCGGGCGAGGAACGCACCCGGCTGGAAAAACGCGGGACAAACAACCCGGAAGCTTATGAAGCATATTTACGCGGTCGTTATTTCTGGAATCAGTTTACGCCGGATACTTTTGCGAAAGCGCTCGAAGCGTTTGAGCGCGCCGTCCGGCTCGATCCCGATTACGCTTTGGCTTACGTCGGAATCTCCGATTATTACAACTGGGCGACGATTTTCGGAATGGTTCCGCCGCAAGAAGGCTACGAAAAAACGCGCCGCGCTGTGGTGCGCGCTCTTGAATTAAACGACCAGCTCGGCGAAGCGTATGCGGTTTTGGGATTTATCACCGCGTTTTACGATTTCGATTGGACGGAAGGGGAGCGTTTGTTAAAGCGCGCTTTGGAGCTTAATCCGAATTATCATCTCGCGCACGAATGGTATTCGGCATTGCTCGCCGGAATCGGTCGAAACGAAGAGGGAATTCGCGAAACCATCCGCTCGCACGCGCTTGACCCGTTCAGCCTGCGCACTAAAACGCTGACCGCCTGGCATCTTTATCAGTACCGCCGCTACCCGGAAGCGCTCGCCAAAGCCGAAGAGATTATTGAAATGAATCCGCTGTATTACCAGGGATTTTTTCAGCGCGGCAACGTGCTTGCCGAAATCGGGCGAGCCGAAGAAGCCGTCGCCGATGCGGAGCGCGGATTACAGCTCTCAAAAGAACTCGGTTATATGTACTACAAGCTCTGCTTCGCTCTGATGCGGCTTAATCGCCGGGATGAAGCCGAGCAGGTTCTGCGCAATTTTGAAACGATTGCGAGCGAATCGAATACGGCTTATTCGTATCACTTGGCAATGTGCTACGCCGCGCTTGGCGACCGCGACCGAGCTTTTGAGTTTTTTAACCGAGCCATCGAAGAACATAATATGTGGCTCGTTTGGCTCGCTACCGAACCGAAGCTCGACCCGTTGCGCGATGACGAGCGATTTAACGAGTTGCTGCGAAAAACCAACCGCGCGCATCTGGCGAGAAAAATCCCAGCGCGAAAACCGGCGAAAACCTCGGCGAAATCTCTCGCCGTATTGCCGCTCAAAGTACACGCAATTGCCTCCGCAACCGGCGAGGACGATAAATTCCTCGGACTCGGATTAACCGATGCTCTAACCGGACGTTTATCGAAAATACGCGATCTCGTTGTTCGCCCGACCGCGAGCGTGATGAGCGTTGCCGACACTGCCGACCCGTTTGCCGCCGGGCGCGATCTTGATGTCGAATATGTTTTGGACGGAAATCTCCGGCGCGTCGCCGACCGAGTCCGCCTCTCGGTTCAGCTTTTAAACGTCGAAACAAATGCCACCGGCTGGGCGCAAACTTTTGACGAGCGGTTTACCGACATTCTCGAACTCGAAGACACGATTTCCGCCAAAGTAGCCGAATCGCTCGCGCCGCATTTAACGGGTGAAGAGCAGCAGAAACTGAAAAAACGCGGAACTGACAACGCCGAAGCTTACGAAGCTTATCTGCGCGGGCGTTTTCACTGGAATCAATTTACGCCCGAATCGCTGCCGAAAGCTCTCGAATCTTTTCAAAAAGCGGCTGCGCTCGATCCCGAATACGCTTTGGCGCACGCCGGGCTGGCGGATTTTTACATTTGGGCGGCTATTTACGGGCTGATTCCGTCTGCATCGGCTCTGGACGAAGCGGAAGCCGCCGCTCGACGCGCCATAGAGCTTGACGAGCGTTTGGGCGAGGCTTACGCTTCGCTCGGTTTGATTATGCAAAACCGCAGACGCTGGGCGGAATGCGAAAAGCTGGAGCGGCAGGCGCTGAAACTCAATCCGAACTACGCCACCGGGCACGAGTTGTATGCGGCGATGCTCGTCGGCGTGGGCAGAACCGAAGAAGGCATTAGGGAACTCAAAACCGCAGAAAATCTTGACCCGCTCAGTCTGCGGAGCAAAACCCTCATTGCATGGGATTTTTATCAATCGCATCGGTTCGACGAGGCTCTGGCACGAGGCAGACAAATCATTGATTTGGACAAAAATTATCCGCAGGGTTATTTGCAGATCGGAGTAGCTTTGTGGGCAATGGGGCGCGCCGAAGAAGCGCTTCCCTTTTTTCAAAAGTTTGATGAAATGATCCCCGGTTCGGGGATGGCGAAATACCAATTGTGTTTTGGGTTGGTCGCCGTCAATCGGCACGATGAAGCGCGTTCGGTTTTGGAAGAAATGAAAGCTCTCGCCGCCGAAGGCTATGTCAAACCATATTTCCTGGCGATGGCGCACGCGGCTTTGGGCGAGCGCGACCGCGCGTTTGAGTATTTCGAGCAATCGTTCGCCGAATTCGACGCGTGGATGCTGTGGTTCGGAACCGACCCGATGCTTGAAAGCCTGCACGACGATGAGCGTTATGTGAATTTGCTCGAACGAATGCAAAATCCGCTGGCGGAAAAATACCGGGTGCGGTTGCGTCAAAAACCAAAAACCGGCGGCGCTAAAACAACGGGAGAAAAATCAATCGCCGTTTTGCCGCTCAAAATTTTGGGCGGGAGCGTGACCGGCGGCGATGAAGACGATTACCTCGGCATTGGTTTGGCTGATGCTTTAACGACCAGACTATCAAACGTTAGAAAGTTTGTCGTTCGCCCGACTTCAAGCGTTTTAAAATTCGGCGGCGAGCAAGCCGACGCATTTGCGGCTGGGCGCGAGCTGGAAGTTGATTTTGTTTTGGACGGCTCGGTTCGACGCGCCGGAAACCGCATTCGCGTGACGGCGCAGCTTTTAAACGTCGGAGAAAACTCGACTGCGTGGGCGGAGCGCTTTGACGAAAACGCGGCTGATGTTTTGGAATTGGAAGATTCGATTTCGGAAAAAGTCGCCAAATCTTTAATTCCGCATCTGACGGGCGCGGAAGCGAAACAACTGCAAAAACGCGGGACGAACAACGCCGAAGCTTACGAGGCGTTTATGCGCGGGCGTTTTTATTGGAGCCTGCAAACCGAAGACGGTTTTGCCAGAGCGATCAAATTATTCGAGCGCGCCGTCGAGCTTGATCCCGATTACGCGCTTGCCTTTTCGGCGATTGCCGAATATTACATTTATCTCGCCATCCATTGCGTTTTGCCGTTTGCCGAAGCCACGCGCCGCGCAAAAGTCGCCGCGCTTAAAGCCGTCGAAATTGACGCCGATTCCGCCGAAGCGCAAAACGCGCTCGGCACAATCGCCATCAATCAGGATTTCGATTGGAAAGCCGGTGAAAATTATATGCGCCGAGCCATCGAAACAAATCCGAATATAGTTTCTGCGCGCCGCTGGTACAACGCTCTATTAATTCAAAGCGGGCGTCTCGACGAAGCAATGAACGAAGCTCGGAAAATCATCGAGCTTGACCCGGATTCGGTTTTGAGCCTGCATTACACAGCCTGGACGCATTATCACGCGCGCCGCTATGACGAATCGCTCGATATGTATCGGCAAATGCTCGGCAATGAGCCGTTTTATGCCTGGGGACATTTGACTTGGAGTTGGGTGTTTCGCTGCGCCGGAAAATTTGATGAAGCAGTTGCAAAAGCCCGCAAATCTGTTGAATTAGCGCCGAACAATCCGATGTATCACGCTGGACTCGCCGCCGCGCAAGCCGCCGCCGGAGATAAACGAGCGGCGCGGGCGACTCTCGCCGGAATCGAAAAATTATCCGCCGCACATTATGTTTCGCCGTTTATGCAGGCGATTGTTTATTGCTGGCTAGGTGATTTTGACCGGACGTTTGAGCTGCTCGAACGCGCTTTTGACGAGCGCGATGTTTGGGTCGCCTGGATTGGCATTGACCCGCAATTCGATTCGATTCGCAATGACCGGCGTTATTTCGATTTGCTGCGGCGAATGAATCACCCGCTTACGCCCGCTCCTCGAACAACCGCGCAAACCGAAAAACAGATTCAAAAAACAAAGTCCGAAAACGGCGCAAAAGCAGTCGCCGTGCTGCCGCTCAAATTTATCGGCTCGCGGCAGCCCGACGACGCTTATCTCGGCATCGGGCTGGCGGACGCGATGATTACACGTCTTTCGCAAGTGCGGCGTTTAAGCGTGCGCCCGACGAGCGCGGTTTTGCAATTCGGCGAAACGACGGATTCTTTTGAAGCGGGCAGAAAGCTCGATGTTGATTTTGTTTTAGACGGCACGATTCGCCGCGCCGGAGCGCGCGTTCGCATTTCCGCGCAGCTTCTCGATGTAAAATCCAATTCAACGCGCTGGGCGGAAAGCTTTGACGAAAATCTGACCGATGTTTTAGACCTCGAAGACCGGGTTGCCGAAAAAGTCGCCCGGTTGCTCATTCCGAGGCTGACCGGAGAAGAAAAACAAAAGCTCGCCAAACGCGGCACCGACAACGCCGAAGCCTACGAAGCGCATTTGCGCGGACGTTATCATTTAAAACTTTTCACGCCGGACAATTTTGCCCTCGCTAAAGATTATTTTGAACAGGCAATCCAGCTCGATCCTGATTACGCTTTGGCGTATATCGGGCTGGCTGATTGCTATTTTTGCCTGGGCACATTTGCAGCCGAATCGCCGCTCGAATGTTACAGGCATTCGCGCGAAATGGCGGAAAAAGCGCTCGAACTGGATGCGACGCTCGGCGAGGCTTACACAATTCTCGGTTTTGTTAAGTTTTCTCAGCAATATGATTTTGGCGGAGCCGACGAGCTGCTTAGGCGCGGCATCGAGCTTAATCCGAATAATTCTTTAGGAAGAGTTTGGTATTCGGTTTCGCTGACGGCGCAGAAAAAATTCGACAAGGCTGTCGAAGAAGCCCGCCGAGCCGTCGAAACGAATCCGGTTTCACCTTTCGAGCAGCAGCACCACGCTTGGATTCTTTATCACAGCCGCCGTTTTGACGAATCAGTGGCGCATTCGAGCAAAATGGTCGAAATCAATCCTTATTTCAGCCACGCGCGCGGTATTCACAGTTGGATTTTGCGTCACCTCAATCGTCTGGAAGAATCAATCAGCCACGCCGAAGCCGCCGTCGAATTGAGCAATGCAAATCCGTGGCTGGTCGGGAATTTAGCCGCTTCATACGCCAGAGACGGACAACGCGAACGTGCGCTCGAAGTTTTGAGCGGATTGGGAATTTCCGCCGGCGAGCGTTACGTTTCGCCTTACTCGATGGCGATTGCTTATTATTTTCTCGGAGAAACGGACAAAGTTTTTGCCAATTTGGAAAAGGCTTACGCGGCGCGAGACGTTTGGCTCATCTGGCTCGGAGTCGAACCGCAATTCGATTCTCTGCGCGGAGATTCACGCTTTCAAGATTTGCTGCGGCGAATCAACAGTCCAATTGTTAAGTAATTTTTTATCGAATAAAAATTAAAAGCCGCGCTTGGGATAAAAGCGCGGCTTTTAATTTTAGAAGTCAACTCAAAAATATTGAAACGCTTGCTTCGGAGTTTCTCTTCCTTTCGAGCTTTTATCAACAGTTATCAAGCTCAGGCGGCGAAGTCCGAAATTTTTTTGAGACGACTTCTCCTGTCGAAAAATCGTTATTGTTTGACCGCCTCGACGATTGAAAGCGGCGATTTGGTCTGGATAATCCGATTCAAACGAAGTCCTGCTTGAGCCAAAATCTCGGCGTATTCTTCGGCGGTTCGTTCGACTCCGCCGGGTGAAACGAGCATTTCCAAATCCATCATCTTGCTCATATCCGGCGTATTTCCCGCAGGAACAATGTGTTCGATGATTAAAACTTTGCCGTCCGGTTTCATCGCCGCACGAATATTGCTCAAAATTTTAACGGCGCGGGCGTCGTCCCAATCGTGGATGATGTGCTTCATCATATAAACGTCCGCGCCGGGGGGAACTGCCTGGAAGAAATCGCCGGAAACGCTTTCTACTCTCTCGGCGACGCCTTCTTTTTCGAGCAGAGCCGGAGCTCCCGCGACGACTTCGGGCAAATCGAACAAAACGCCTTCTAAATTCGGATTTACTTTCAAAAACGCGGAGAGCAAAGCTCCGTGACCGCCAGCAATGTCAACCAAAGTTTCGGCTTTTGTCGTGTCGTAAGCCTCGGCGACGGGCGCGGCGAGATGTGAAAAACTCGTCATCGCGCGGTTGAAAATTTCGTATTCTTCCGGGTTTTGTTGGAAATAAGGAAAAACTTCACGTCCGTGGACTTTTTCCCACGCTGCTTTGCCGGTTTGAACCGAGTGAAGCATTTCGCCGTAAACCGCCCAATGCCATTTTTCGCCCATAAAAACGACGAGATCGCGCATCGAAGCCGGGCGATCTGTAATCAAAGGCTCGGCAACCGGCGTCAAACCGAAAACTTTCGGATCGGTTTCGGCGAAAACGCCGACGCTTGCCAGCGCGCGCAAAACTCTATACAGCGAACGCTCGTGAGTTTCGGTCTGTTTAGCCAACTCCGAGACGTGAACCGGCTTATCTTTTAATAAATCCGCGATTCCGAGCTTCGCCGCCACGTAAACTGCTTGCGAAAGAAAACAGCCCATCGAAATTTGCCCTAAAACGGCTTCGGGCGGAAGCAGCGGCGGCAATGATGCCGCTCCGTTTTCGTTTGTCGTCATAAATTCATACTCCTTTTTGCGATTAATTAATTCGCAAATTTATGATTGCGTCAGTTATTTATAAAAATTTGGGAGGCTTTTTTCGCCTCCAATCTATTACGCGGGAAATCTCAAAAAAAAGTATCAAAAAATTTTTCTACCGATGAGATTTTCTTTCGTGCGATTTGTCATTCAGACCTCAAAATTCAAAAATGGCGAGACGGATTCAAACGCCGCCTCGCCATTCATTCAATCTGAAATTGTCATAATTTCGCGCGTTATTTCATTTTCAAATGTTTATCCAGAAAATCCGCGACGAGTGGATAAACGACAAGACGATTTTTGAGTTTTGAAATGCCGTGACCTTCATCGTCGAATAATTTGTATTCGACCGTCGCGCCGCGTTTTTTCAAGGCTTCGACAATCTGCTCGGCTTCGGTGTAAGGCACGCGCGGGTCGTTTTTGCCGTGAATCACCATCAGCGGCGTTTTAATTCGGTCAATTTTGGCAATCGGCGAAATCCGGCGCAAAAACTCCAAATCTTTGTCGAGCCTGCCGTATTCGACTTCGCGCTGACGGCGGCGATAACCGGAAGTGTTTTTCAGAAAAGTTTCCCAATTGACAATCCCGACCGTATTAACCGCCGCCGCCCACAAATCCGGGTAAAGCGTAACAGCCGCCATCGTCATATAGCCGCCGTAACTGCCGCCCATTACGGCGATTCGCTTCGCGTCCGCGCCGCCCGCAGTTTTCAGCCATTCGACCGCAGCCGCCAAATCTTTGACCGAATCTTCGCGTTTTTCCACATCGTCAAGATGCGTGTAAGTTTTTCCGTAGCCTGTCGAGCCGCGTACATTTGTCGCCAAAACCGCATAACCGCGCGAAAGATAATATTGGTAAAGCGCGCTAAATCCCGGACGCTCCTGCCCTTCGGGTCCACCGTGAACTGAAACAATAACCGGCAACAAATAAGGCTCGGTGCTTGTAAACTTTACTGCTGGTTTGTAAAACCAAGCCGGAATTTCGCGTCCATCGAAAGATTTGAATTTAATCAATTCCGGTTCGACAAAACTTTCCTGCGGAATTCCGGCGCGGTCGCTTTTAGTGAGCTGCAAAAGCTTCTTTGTTTGCAAATCATAAATCCAAATGTCTGCATTAAATTTGGCACCGCTAAAGGTAAAAGCCAGCTTCGATCCGTTTTTGTTAAATTCCAAACCGCTGACTACGCCTTTGCCCGGAAGCTGAACCGGATAGCGGCTGCTACTTGAGTTATTGAGCGGCGGCGTGAAAAGCTCGCTCGCGCCCTGATTGTTGACTGAAATTGCGCGCGTGTTGCCGTCATCCGCAATTTCAATCGAATCCACATCCATTTTCGCCGAGCAAACGCCTTCGATTTTCGGCGCTGACAGACTTATCACGCGAATTTCCTGAAACTCGCATTTGTCGTTGGAGGTCAGCGAGATGCGGTCGTTATCAATAAAATGTACGTCGCCGAACTGCGCCGCGCCTTTGTGCGGCGTTAAATGCACGGAGTTTTTCGACACCACATCAACCAAATACAAATCGTTGTCCAAACTCAATTTCGTTCCCGAACGCGAAACGACGATTTTCCTTCCGTCTTTGGAAACGGCGGCAACCGAGTTTGAGCCGTCGGGCTGCAAAATCAATTCTTCTTTGCCGCTTGGAATATCCATCGCGTAAATGTCGAAATAATTTCTGTTGCGTTTGTTCGAGGCGTAAAAGATGCGCTTTCCGTCTTCAGACCAGTCCCCGAAATTGTGCCGCACTTTCGGATCGCTGGTGAGAGCTTTTACTTCGCTTCCGTCCGCGCGCATCCAGAAAAACTGCGTATTTTCATCGCCGCCCGACGCTTTGCCGAAAACAATTGCGTCGTCAGCAGGTGAAAAAGCGACGAAACCAACATTATCTTCGTAATTCGTCAACTGTTTCGGCGCGCCGCCAATCGCGGCAACGATCCAAACCTGATTCGTTCCGGTGACATTCGAGAGATAAGCCACGCGGTCGCCCGTCGGCGAAAACGACGGCGAGGACGCCGAACGAATGTTTAAATATTGCTCAATCATGTATTTGTCAGGTTGTTTTGTTTGAGCGAAAACCGACGCCGCCATAAACAAAACGCTCAAAACCGTAAAGATTCTTTTCATAAATTCTCTCCAAAATTTGAAAGCCGATTCCGCAATCCGCGCTCAAGAGGTCTGGTCATGAACAATTCGCCAGCCTTCTTTGAAACGGCGGAAAATGAGCGTGAAGCGCCCGCCGGGATTTGTTTTTCCGTCTTCGATTTTCCAAGCCCCGAAAACATAAGCCGAATCTTTCGAGAGCGGCGTGATTTCAAGCTCGCCAAAGCTGAGCTTGCCCATTTTTTCGGGCGTGTTGTAATTCTTTTTGTAATTTTCGAGAACCGTTTGCCAGCCGCGCGTCAAATTTCTGCCCGAAAACGTGGTTTTTTCCGAACGCCAATAGCCTTCCATAAAATCTTCAACCGAGCCGCGATTCCAAGCCTTAACCTGCTCGTCCAAAACTTTGCGAATTTCTGCGGTCGCCCGCTCGTCCGATTTTTGCGCGAAGATTGTCGCTGCAAACAAAACTACAAACAAAAGCGCTGCAATTTTTTTCATACTTTATTCCTTTTGAAAACTTGCGGCTGAGTATAAATGAAATTGGAACACAATCAAAAGTATCTGTAATGTCCGGTTATTTGCCAATCAAATAAAACGTCTTGCGCCTCCGCGCCGCGCCCGATGTTGTGGATTACGAGATAGCGTTTCGTCCGCTCGTTCCAGAGATTCGAGACAATGCCGATGTGCGTCAACCCTTTGCCGTTTAAATCCCAGCTCACGATGTCCCCGGGTTTATAATCGGCTGAATCGTTTGTCACCGGCACGGCTTTTCCGCGTCGGGCGAAAAACGTTTGCAGATTCGGCACGCGGCGATGATCAATGTTTGCGTCCGGCTTTTTTAATCCCCATTTCTGCGGGTAAATCGTAAAATTCCGCGTGATGTCTTCGTGAACCTCTTTTTGCAAATCAACTCCAGCCGCTCTCATCGCTCGAATAACAACGTCGGTGCAAGCGCCCCGTTCAGGGGAAACATCGCCGTTCGGATAATTCAGGACAACATACGCCTGATCGTAAATTTTTGTGATTTGGGTTTGCCTGCGGGCGCTTTCGACGGTTAATCCGATTTCTTTCGGAGCATTTTCGGCAAGCGGGCGCTCGGTGACGATTGGTTTGGGCGAAAACACTTCGTTCACCGAGCGAGGGAGCGCCGGATTTGAATTATTAGAACAAGCCGAAAACGAAACTGACAAAACAATTGCGAAAAGTTGTAATTTCGTATTTCTCATTTTATTCAAAATCGCGTCTCTGCCGTCGCAAAACTCTATTTTATTCCTATTATCAATAATTTTTAAGGGGGCTAAAAAAAAATCTTACAAGACAGTTGCTTTTTCGCGCCGAAAGATTTATCTTCTCATTATTGACTTATTACCTTTCCCCGGCTCTTTAAAAATCAGCAGACAATTTCAAACTTTAAACTTACAAATCAGAGGAGAACCGAAAGATAGATGAAAAAACTTCGCCTTATTGCGCCCGCACTCGTCGTGGCGGCGCTCGTTGCAACTTTCCTTCTTGGCAATAGCTTTCCCAGCGCGGCGCAATCCGCCAAAGGATTTGAAATCTCGATTGAAAACGCCAAATCAAAGGGTAAAATAGAAATCACCGACCGCGCCTGCGGCACCGATCACAACCCGGAACTGATCGCCGCCGCCGAAAATGATTTCGCACAGCGCAAAACCTTCGAACAAATGTTCGGCGATTCTCAGGAACGTCTTGCCGCGCGCGTTATCAATGTTTATTTCCACGTCCTTAGAAAAGGAACGGGAATCGCGAACGGCGACATCCCGGATTCGCAAGTTGCGGCGCAAATGAAAGTTTTAAACGATGCGTTTTCAACTCGTGGTACGACGTTTAATCTTATTGAAACAACCCGTACGACAAACACAAAGTGGTTTAATTCCAGACAAGGTTCGCGAGATGAACAGATGATGAAACGTTCACTTCGTCGCGGAACCGCTGATGATTTAAATCTCTACTCGACTAATGCGGGCGGCGGCGGTTTGCTCGGTTGGGCGACATTTCCGTCTTCATATGCCGGCAACCCAAGTTACGACGGCGTTGTAATTCTGTACTCGTCAGTTCCGGGCGGAACGGAAGCTCCGTACAACGAAGGCGATACCGGCACGCACGAAGTCGGTCACTGGATGGGTTTGTATCATACATTCAATAACGGCTGCACCGGATCAGGTGATAGCGTTTCAGACACGCCTGCCGAATCCAGCCCGGCTTATGGATGCCCGAGCGGACGCGATTCTTGTCCGAGCGCCGCAGGTCTCGACCCGATTACCAATTTTATGGATTACACCGACGATTACTGTATGTTCGAATTCTCTAGCGGACAAGCGGTGCGAATGGATGATATGTATGCGTTATACCGCTACAATAAATAATTTGTTCAAAACCGAAAAGAGTTTTAAGGCGGACTGTTTAGTCCGCCTTTTCATTTGAGAAGTATCAAATTTCCAGCAGCCGGTTTCTGATGTCCAGCCGCATCTCGTCCGTAATCTCGTGCGCGGCGTCGTAAACTTTCGATTGATAATTTGCGGCGCGCGATTTTAATTTTTCTGCGTTTCGCTCAAAAGTTTCGAGCGGATAAAATTCATCGCGCGTGCCGTAAAGATAAAAGATTTCAGCTTCGGTTTTCCGGTAATTTTCGTTTGTTTCCCAATCGCCCGGAATTCCGCCCGAAATGCCGACAACGCCGCGCAGCAGTTCCGGATGCGAAAAAGCGAAACGGAAATTTAAGGCGCAGCTTTGCGAAAAACCGAGCAGGAAAATTCTGTTTGCATCCACAACGCCTTCGCTCGTTAGATTTTCAATCAAATCAAGCACCGCGCGGTGATGAACCTGCACCGAATCTTCGGCTTTGTAGCTCGTCAGCCACCCGAAACCGATTTTCGGCGGGACTCCTTTTTCCGCCGGTTCGCGCCAATGTTGATGAAAGCCCTGCAAAGACGCAATGACAAAATTGTCGGGCGCTACGGCTCGCGCCTCGCGCATCATATACCGTTTGTGCGCGCCGTAACCGTGCAAAGCGATCAGGAGCGGCGCTGGTTTCTCGGCGTTTTCAGGCACGAACAAATCGTAATAAAGTTTAATTTCGGCTTTCAGAACCAGGTCTGTTTGCAGGTTTTCGTCGGTCATTAGTCACAAACTTGACAGACAAACCGTGCATCCGTCAACTTTTCAAAAGTGAACGAAAAAGATAAAAACTTACGCATCGCTTCGCTTTTGCCATCGGCGACTGAAATCGTCTGCGCGCTCGGACTCGAAAAAAATCTTGTCGGAATCACGCACGAATGCGATTTTCCGGCTTCAATCGAGCATCTTCCGCATTTGACGGCGAGCCGCATTTCGCACGAAACGATGTCGAGCAAGGAAATTGACCACGCCGTGCGCTCGCAACTCGACGGTCACGGTTCAATTTATGATTTAAACGAACAGCTTTTACACGAATTGCAGCCCGATTTGATTTTGACGCAGGAACTGTGCGATGTCTGCGCCGTCAGCTACAAAACCGTAGAAAAAGCGGCGCGAAGCTACACGGCGGATGCAAAGGTCGTCTCACTCGAACCGAATACGATTGAAGAAATTTTCGACAACATCCGATTCGTCGGTGAATTAACCGGAACTGAAACGCGAGCGGCAGAAGTTGTTGAAGATTTGCAAGCGCGTCTTGCAAATCTGGACGAAAAAACTGCAAACGCAAAACGCCCGCGCGTGTTGATGCTCGAATGGCTCGAACCGTTTTTCGCGCCCGGACATTGGGTTTTGGAGCAAGTGAAATTTGCGGGCGGCGATTACGGTTTCGGCAATCTCGGAAAACCTTCGACAACAACGACAATCGAAGAAATCGCGGCTTATGCGCCGGAAATTATCGTTTTAATTCCCTGCGGTTATTACATTGCGGACATTTTGCGGCAAGTGCCGCAAACGAATTTTCCCGCCGCCTGGTTTGATTTACCTGCGGTAAAAAGCGGCAATGTTTGGGCGGTTGACGCGACTTCGTATTTTTCGCGTCCCGCACCGCGCGTGGTCGAGGGCGCGGAAATTTTAGCCAGGATTTTGCATCCAAACCTTTTCGGCGCGCCATCCGAACAAGAAGCCGCGCGTGTCAAATTTTAATTCCAATGATAATTCGTCTTTTAGTTTTAATTCTTTGCTTTTTCTCGATTTCCCCCGTTTCCGCGCAGGAAATTCTGGCTAAAATCGGCGAGCGAAACATCACTCTTAACGAGATTAATCCGCAGGTAAAAGCTGCAAGTGAGCGTTTGCCGATTGAAATCGCCGGATTGCGAAAAAGCGAGCTGGAAAAAGAAATCAATAAAATGCTTTTCGCCGCCGAAGCCGGTGCGCTGAAAACAACGCCGGAAAAGCTGCTTGAAACAGAAACGGCGAAAAAACGAGTCAAGCCTTCGGACGAGCAAATCAAAACGGTTTACGAAGCAAACCGCGCCGCGCTCGGCGGCTTGTCGCTTGATGAAGCGAGCGCGCGAATTGCGGCTTTTTTAATCCGCGATCAGGAAAAACAAATCTCTCGCGTTTTTGCCGAACGGCTCAAACAAAAATACAAAGTCGCGCCGGGCGTCGACGTAAACGCGCCGAATTTAAAATCAACCGACGTTTTGGCAACGGTTGCCGGAAAACCGATTGTCGCAGCGAATTTTAACGAACGGCTTAAACCGCTTGAATATGATTTGCGGTTTGAGGCTTACGATTTAAAGCGTCAGGCGCTCGGACAAGCCGTTTTTGAAAATCTGATTCTGGCGGAATCAACGGCGACGAATTCGCCTACAAACGAAATCATTCAGCGCGAAGTTTCGGACAAAATGCGCGATTTTACGGACGAAGAACGCGCCAAACTAAATCAGGCTTTATTCGAGAAGCTGCGAGCCAAGCATAAAGTGCAGATTCTTTTGACCGAGCCGGAAGCGCCGGTTTTGAAAATCAGCGCGGATGATGATCCGGCAAAAGGAAATGCGGACGCGCCGGTCACAATCGTGATGTTTTCCGATTTTCAATGCCCGGCTTGCGCCCGAACGCATCCGGTTTTGGAGGAAGTTTTAAAACAATATTTGCCGAACAAAGCGCGGTTCGTCGTCCGCGATTTTCCTTTAATGGATTTGCATCCGCAGGCGTTTCGCGCCGCCGAAGCCGCAGCCGCAGCCAACGCTCAAGGAAAATTCTTTGAATTTATTGACGTTTTGTATAAAAATCAAAAGGCTTTCGATGACGCTTCATTAAAACGCTATGCTGCCGAGATCGGGCTTGATATGAAACGGTTTGAAGCCGATTTGGCGAGCAATCGTTTTGCCGCCGAGATTCGCAAAGACCGCGAGGACGGCGTAAATTACGGAATTAAAGGAACGCCGACGATTTTCGTCAACGGCGTTCGCGTCAACGAATTGTCGGCTGAGGCTTTTAAAACGGCAATCGAGAAAGCTCTGACAAAAAAATAAAATGCGACTTTTAAATTTTCTGTTTTTGCCGCTCGCCGTTTGCTTATTCGGCGCGGCGTGCAAGGAACAAACCAATCAAAACAACTCCGTTTCCGTGACCCCGAACACTAATACAACTGCGGCGAATACGCCGAAAAATGCGATTCCGACTTACGGCTACGAAATTGTCAATACCTACAAACACGACTCGCAGGCGTTTACACAGGGCTTGGTTTTTTACAACGGTTTTCTTTACGAAAGCACCGGGCAGCACGGCAGATCAACGCTCCGCAAAGTGCGGCTCGAAGACGGCGACGTGGTTAAAAAACGCAAGCTCGACGAAGATTATTTCGCCGAAGGATTGACGATTTTCAACGATAAAATTTATCAAATTACGTGGCAGGAAAACACTTGTTTTGTTTACGACATAAACAGCTTTGAACCGACCGCAGAATTGAAATACAACGGTGAAGGCTGGGGATTAGCCAACGATGGCACAAACTTGATAATGAGCGATGGCTCGCACATTATCAGGTTCGTCAACCCGGCAAATTTCCAAAACGTCCGAACGATTACCGTTACTCATGACGGCAAACCGCAGTATCGCTTGAATGAGCTTGAATACGTCAAAGGCGAGATTTGGGCGAACATCTGGCACTCGGAAGACCCGCAGGTTTTGGGCAAACCGAACACAATCGCCCGCATTGATCCGAGCAGCGGAAAAATCGTCGGCTGGATTGATTTAAACGGAATCTCGCCCGAAGACGTTCAACGCAATGAGGAAAACACGCTCAACGGAATCGCTTACGACGCACAAACCGACCGCCTTTTTGTCACCGGAAAACAGTGGAAGAAGCTGTTTGAAATAAAAATCAAACCCAAATCTTAAAAAGGGGAAAGAAACCACAGAGGACACAGAGTACACGGAGGATAAAAACTATAAAACCTCTGTGTCCTTTGTGTCCCGCGAAGCGGGATGGTTTCTTTAACTCTTATCAATTATTTCAGAAACGCCGCAGCGCGGGCAGACGAGTTGATTGCGGGCGGCGTTTGTCCATTTGGCGAGCGGTGCGGCGAGCTTGGGGCGTTTGCTTTCGGCTTCGCCTTCGCGCCAGACGCGCGGGAGGTTTTCGTCGTTTTCCGCCGTTTCGGTTTCTTTTAGCTCCTGCTCGCAGCGTTTGCAGACCCAGCCGGTTCCGGCGTTGTAAAAATTTTCCAGTTCAAACATAAATATCAATTTATCCGAAATTTAAAGAAGCACAAAAGAAAAAAAGGAGAACCTTTCGGCTCTCCTTTTTTTGTTCTTATAGTCAGCAATTAGAAACTGCGGCGCGGAGTTGCAGTTGTAGTTGTACGATTGCTGCCCGGCAGCGGTTGTAAACGCACCGGGACAGTCGTTCGCCGCCCATCGCGGACAATTTCAACCGAAACCGTGTCGCCGATTTGTTTCTTATCCAGAATCTTGTACAAATCGTCAGGATCATCTGTCTTCTCGCCGTCAATTGACGTGATAATGTCGCCCATAGTGATTTCGCCGTAATTCGTTTGCGAAGTTCCGCGTAAACCGGCTTGAGCCGCCGCCGTTCCCTGATAAACGTTCATAATGAGCAAACCGCTTTCAATCGGCAGCCGCACGCCCTGACCGCGCAAATCGGAAACCGAGCGCGTTCCGACGCCGAGCTTCGGACGGCGGACTTCGCCGAATTGAATTAATTGCGGCACGATGCGCTTGGCGATATTAACCGGAACAGCGAAACCGACGCCGACCGAATTGCCCGTGCGCGAGTAGATTTGCGAATTGATGCCGATCATTCGACCGCGCGAATCGAGCAGCGGACCACCGGAATTTCCCGGATTAATCGAAGCGTCGGTTTGCACCGCGCCTTCAATCGGACGCCCGTTGATGCCGCGAATCGGGCGCTGCAAACCGGAAATAACGCCGGTCGTCAAAGTTCTGTCCAAACCGAACGGGTTGCCGATTGCCAAAACTTTTTGCCCGACGGAGAGCTGGTCGGAATTGCCGAACGGAACAATCGTCAAAGCGTGGTCGCGTGGCGGCTCGATTTTAAGCACCGCCAAATCGGTGTCCGGGTCGGAGCCGACGACGGTTGCCGGATAAACTTTTTCGCCGCCCAAGCTGACCGTGACTTTGCTCGCGTCCTGGACGACGTGCGCATTGGTCAAAATATGCCCTTGCGTGTCAATCACTGAACCGGAACCGGAACCGCGCTGTCCTTCTTCAACGTTGCCGTACCAATCTTGTTGATATGACGAAGTGCGGATAAAAGCGACACCCGGCGACATCGAGCGGTAAACTTCGATATTGTTCTGTTCGTCGGAAACCGATTGCGGGTCGCTGATCCCAGCCGGTTGTGCTTCCGCTGCGTTCTCCGTTGTGGTTTCGGCAAATGATTGGTGCTGAATTTGATTGCTGAAATGATTTAAACAAGCCACGCCGCCCGCTGCGAAAAGAGCCGAGACGAGCGCGAGGAGCAAAATTTGTCGGATGGATAATTGATAAACTACTTTTTGCCTCATTGTCTTACCTCTTGAAGTGCCCAAAATAACTAACGTGCGTCTTAAGATGCCTCGCCGGGCATCTCTCGTTGCGCTTACCTTTTTACGATAAAAATTTTACGAAAATCAAGCGAATTTGTTTCAAGACAGAGACATTTTTTGTCTACAAGCTGAGTGCGGAAATCCCGGTCAAAAGATGGATGACCATTAACAGAGAATAAACGCCGAGAGCGAGCGAAAGCCCGACGTTTGCCAGACGCAGATGCGAATAGCGGCAAAAAACAAGCAGAGCCAGAGTTCCGATCAGAATTTTAACAGCCAGAAAAGGAGCGTCACCGAGATGCAGCAAATGAGCCATCAGCGTATTGCCTTCTTCGGCGAGATTGTTCTTAACCCAAAAGAGCGTGAAAACGGCATCAAGAAAATTAAGACCGAACAACCACAGGGCTTTAGTGGGAATATCCATTCGTGCTTTCTCCATATCGGTAATCAACAAGTTCTGCTGCAACGCTTATAAAATACAGTGTGACAATCGGAGTGCAGCGATTTTAAATCAATTTCTAATGTTTTAAAGATACGGTTAATGTCAATTAATTTTCAAGGTTTTTGTCGAAAAATAATCAGTTATTCGCGAAAGAAAAAAAGCCGATTGTTTAAATCGGCTTTTTGCATAAGTTAAGAATTATTAGGTTTCGGATTTGCAGGCGGTGGCGGCGCAGTTTCTTTCGGTTTATCCGCAGGCGTTACCGTTTTATCCGACCGAGGCGTTGATTTCGTGCGGCTCGGTCTTTGCGGCGGCTCTTCCGGCAGGGCGGGTTTGTCCTTTTTCGCCTCTTCCTTAGCGGCATCAACGCGTTTTTTCCCGGCTGTAGCTTTTTCGAGCGCTGCTTCCGCGCGCGTATTTTCCGGATCAAGCTCCAAAGACTTTTTCAGCGCTCTAACTGCTTGGTCGTATTGCGCCAGCTTGATCAAAACTTGTCCGTACTCGTATTGATACTGGCTGTCTTCGGGCTGTAACTCAACGGCTTCCTTAAAAGCCTTTTGCGCTTTTTCGTCTTCAAAAATCTTTTCGTAAGAGAGTCCGAGATAATAATGCGCGGCAGCGTCTTTCGGATTTTTCTTTAAATAGCTTTCGTACGCTTTGATAGCGGCGTTAAATTCTTTCTCCGAAGGCTTTTCCGCCGGTTTTTTGTTTTTTGCGGATTTTCCTGTAGGCGTCGGTTCAGGCGTCGGATTGACTTCGTTTTCCTCTTTAAGTTCGTAAGCGACGCCGAGATGAAAATGCGCTTCGCCGAGATTCGGGTCTAATTTGATAGCTTGTTCAAAGGAATTGACGGCTTGCTCGTCCAGATTATTCTCAAAATACTTTTTCCCGGCTTCGAGCGCTTCTTTCGCGTCGGTAAACGCCGGCACTTCTTTGGGAAGCGGCGGCTGAGCATTCGTGTTTGGGGTTTCGACAACAATTGCGGCTGCCGTATTTGCGTTTGAGTTGGTCGAATTTAAATTCGTCGTATCGGCTGAGGTGTTCGCATTCGTCGTGCAGCCAAACGATGCGGCGGCAAATATAAACACCGCCAAAGCAATAAAGACTTTTTTCATTAAAACTTTCCAGACTAAAATTGTTCTTTGTCTGAAAGTTTAACAAATCAATTACGAATTACGAATTTCAAATTACTAATGCCGGAACATTTTACTTAAAAATCAAATTCCATAATTCGTAATTTGAAATTCGTAATTGACTAAGCCGGGTTCCAGCCCATCGGTCGCCCGCCGAGCAAGTGAACGTGCAGATGAAAAACCGATTGCTGCGCATCTGAGCCGGTGTTAATAACGGTGCGAAAACCGCTTTCGCCGATTCCTTCCTGCTCGGCAATTGCCGAGCACTTTCGCATCACATAACCGATTGCAGCTTCGTCGGTTTCTTCGGCGGCTTTAAGAGATGCAAAATGCCCTTTCGGAATCACGAGAATGTGAACCGGAGCTTGCGGATTAATGTCGTGAAAAGCCAGACAGCGTTCGTCTTCATAGACAATCTTCGCCGGAATTTGCCGGTTGATAATTTTACAAAAAATGCAATCCATAAACAGTTATCAGTTATCAGTTATCAGTTATCAGCCGTTTGTTCACTGTTGACTGATAATTGTTGACTGTCTTTTATTCTTTCGATTTGTGCGCCCAGAGAGCGAAATTTGCGGACTATTGTTTCATAACCTCGGTCAATATGATAAACGCGGTCAATGACGGTTTCGCCTTCCGCCGCTAGAGCGGCAAGGACGAGCGATGCTGAAGCGCGCAAATCAGAGGCTAAAACTCTTGCGCCTTTTAATCGGCTCGCGCCGCGTACCGTTGCCGTGTTGCCGCGCACGTCAATCCGCGCGCCCATTCTTTTCATTTCGCCGACATGCATAAAACGGTTTTCAAAAATCGTTTCCGTGATGCGCGAAGCGCCTTCGGCTTGCGTCATCAGAGCCATATACTGAGCCTGCATATCGGTCGGAAAAGCCGGATGCGGTTCGGTTGTCACGTCTTTTGCGGTTAAACCTTTTGCACAACAAGAAACTCGGAGCGCAGTCGGATTTAATTCTTCAATTTCAACGCCGGCTTCGCGCAATTTAGCGATCACAGCCGGAAAATGCTCCGGGTTGCAATTCGTAATTTCAAGCTCGCCGCCGGTTATCGCCGCCGCGACGATAAAAGTTCCGGTTTCAATGCGGTCGGGAATAATCGTGTGTTCCGCCCCACCCAAAGCCTCAACGCCTTCGATTTCAATGGTCGCCGTTCCCGCGCCTTTTATCCGCGCGCCCATTTTATTTAAAAGCTGGGCTAAATCCTCGATTTCCGGTTCGAGCGCGGCGTTGTGAATTGTAGTTTTCCCGCGCGCCAGAGCAGCCGCCATCATCACGTTTTCGGTTCCCGTCACAGTCACAATCTCAAATTCAATGTCTGCGCCAATCAAACGCCCGCCTGACGGGGCGGTCGCCAGGACATCGCCGCTTTCGAGCGAAACATTTGCGCCCAACTTTTCAAACGCCCGCAGATGCAAATCAATCGGGCGCGTTCCGATGGCGCAGCCGCCGGGCATCGAAACTTTTGCTTTCCCGAAGCGCCCCAAAAGCGGTCCCAAAGCCAACACGCTGGCACGCATCGTTTTAACCAATTCATACGGCGCTTCAAAGTTTTCAATATGCGAAGCCGTAATCTTGTGCGTTCTCAATTCAGGCGTTAAAACTGTCGCACCCAAATCTTCCAGCAGTCGCCGTTGCGTGATTATGTCACGAACATAAGGAATGTTATGGAGCGTGACTGTTTCGGAAGATAAAAGCGCCACCGCCATACACGGCAAAGCGGAGTTTTTGGCACCTCCAATAGCGATTTTTCCATGAAGCGGATTTCCGCCGACGATGCGAAATTTGTCCATTTGATTATTGTTTATCCAACAAAGCTACAACCATACTTTATAGCCTACTTAAAAACAAATTATCATCGTTCAGTTGTCAACTGTAGATGCAGCCAAGCCCTTGCCAAATCCCAATCCCGTCTTACCGTGGCGTTTGAAATGCCCAAAATCTCGGCGGTTTCGTCGATGCTAAACCCGCTGAAATAGCGCAATTCGACGATGCGCGCTTGTCGCAAGTCAAATTCTGCGAGCCGGTCGAGAGCTACATCCAGAGCCACCAAATCAATGCTTTTTTCAGGCGAAACGGCGAGAGCAGCTTCTTCGAGCGGTAAGTTTTCGGCTTCGCCGCCGCGTTTTTCGCGCTTTCTTTCGCGTGCGTAATCAACCAAAATTCGCCGCATCGCCTGTGAAGCAATGGCGAAAAAATGATTGCGGTTTTGCCATTCGACCGCGCGCTGGTCAATTAATTTCAAATAAGCCTCATTAATTAGAGCTGTCGTTTGCAGCGTATGAGCGGGGCGCTCTTTTTTCAAATAACGCGAAGCCTGCCGATGCAGTTCGTCGTAAATCAGCGGCATTAAACGATCCCAAACTTCGCTTTTTCCGCTGCTCCATTCCTTTAAAAGCTGCGTTATCTGAGCATTATTTGAATTGTTTTCTTTCATTTCGGATTTCTCAGTGATGATATTTTCCAATTTTTTTTAAGTCAAACAAATTTTATGAGCGTTTTCGCCCGCCGGCGTCGCGTTGATTATTAAAGGCGAATTAAAAACCTAAGCAGCGAAGAAATAACCGAAAGATTTGAGAAAAGGAACAAATAAAATGCGAGGAAAAAAACGAAATTATTATTCGATGGAAACGGAAGCAGCGATGACATTGAGCATTTTGCTGACTAATTTTCTAATCTTGCTGACTAATTTTCTAATCTTGCTGATTCTGGTCGGAGTCATTTGGCTGATGCATTCGAAGATTATGCGCGGTGGTCTCAGTTTATTTTTGCGCCCTGAAATGTTGCTTTAATCAGAGGTGCAAAACCGATGAGAAAACAAATTGCCGCGGTTTTATTGATGTCGCCAGTTGATGTCGAGTTTTGTGGATTTATCAGTTCGACCGTAGCTTTGCACACTTGGTCTGCTGAGTTGGTAAATACGGGAGAAATGAAAATGTCGTTCAAAATAAAAAGTAAGTATGGACGGTTTTGGAAATGGACAAAACGCTTTTTCGCCGTTTCGAGTTGCGGGAAATTTACAAAAACCGAAAAGGGCATTATATTGCCCACAGCTTTCGCCGACGAAATTCTTCGCAATGAACAGATGCCCGAAATGTTTAGCCCTTTTATCGAAAGCCGAATCAGAATGTCCGGCTTGCGCTGAAAATCTTTCGCAGGAATTAACCGCAACGCAGAATATGCTGAAATTTAATTAACCGATGAATCCGGAACGCTGGCAAAAAATTAAAAATCTTTTTGATGTCGTGCGGGAAATCGAGCCGCAGAAACGGCGGAATTTTCTCGACAATGCCTGCGCCGGCGATGAGACTCTGCGGCGGGAAATCGAAAAGCTGATCGCTTCATTCGAAAGCGCCGAAAGCTTTATGGAAAAGCCTGCTGCGGTTGAAGTCGCCAGTATGTTTGAAGAGAAAAAAACGCTCGCCATTCGGAATACGACCGAAAATCCGACGAACGGAAGATTTGTCGCCGGAACGATTTTGGCAGATCGCTATCGCATCGTCGAAATACTCGGACGCGGCGGAATGGGTGAGGTTTTCAAAGCTGAGGACATCAAATTAAATCAAACGGTTGCGCTCAAGTTTTTGCCCGACAAATTGGAAAAAGATCGCGCCGCGCTCGAAAGATTTCACGCGGAAGTTCGCATCGCGCGACAGGTTTCTCACCCCAACGTTTGCCGCGTTTTTGATATTGGTGAAATCGAAAACCAGCATTTTCTTTCAATGGAATTTATTGACGGCGACGATTTGTCGTCGCTCTTGCGACGAATCGGGCGCCTTCCTTCTGACAGAGCGGTCGAGATTTCGCGGCAGTTGTGTTACGGGCTTCGAGCGATTCACGAAGCCGGAATTCTGCACCGCGATTTGAAACCCGCGAATGTGATTATTGATGACAAAGGAAAAGCGCGGATTACGGATTTCGGTATCGCCGGATTTGAAGAAGAACTAAAGACTAGAAAGGAAAGAATAGGTACTCTCGCCTATATGTCACCGGAACAAATCACCGGGCGAGGTGTTTCGCAAAAAAGCGATATTTATTCTCTCGGACTTGTTATGTATGAAATCTTCACCGGCAAATATGCGTTTCAGCCTAATTCGATACGAAACCTTTCGCAGAAACACCGGTCAACATTGCCGACTAATCCCTCGGAATTTGTGAAAGACATTAATCCGGCTGTAGAGCAAACGATTCTGCTATGTTTGGAAAAAAAACCGCCAGATCGTCCAAAAAACGCTTTACAAGTTGCGCTGATGTTACAGGGCGGAGATCCGCTGCAAGCAACAATCGCGGCGGGAGAAATTCCTACTCCTGAAATGGTTGCGGCGGTGCCGAAAAAAGGTGCACTAAATTCCGCTATTGCAGTTGTCTGCTTAGCGGCGATAGTTTTGCTTTTCGCCGTCATCGTTTTGTTTGCGAATAAAGTTGAGACCCACGAATGGCTACCGCTCGAAAAATCTCCCGAAGTTTTAGCTGAGCGCGCTGATTCGATTGTCAAAAAACTCGGTTATACGAAAGTCCCCGCTGATATTGATTATGGGTTCGGTGTTAACTATGATTATGCCCAATATGCCAACGAAAACGACAACATGTCCAGGCATTGGGAGAGAATTAGAAGTGGGCAGCCCGCGGTGATCTATTTCTGGCATCGGTCAAGTCCACGCTCTTTGTTCCCGCGGCTGCTATATGACCCATTTTTTCCCGGCATCCCTCTCGATATTGATGGAATGACCCAAGTTGTTTTGGACACACGGGGACGACTTCTCGAATTTCAAGCTATGCCGCCGCAGGTCATAGACAAAAAGGCGCAAACAGAGGGGGTTGATTGGGCGGCGCTTTTTGCAGAAGCGGGTTTGGACATTCGCAATTACCAACAGACCGAACCGAACTGGACCCCACCCTTTTTTGCAGATGTAGTCGAATCATGGGAAGGACCGCATACTGACCACCCAGACGTTTCCATCCGTATCGAAGCAGCAGCCTTTCAGGGAAAACCTGTCTATTTTCAAATCGTTGCGCCTTGGAACAAGCCTTGGCGGCAGGCGGATGAGAATTTTCCGCCCACGCCTGACAAAGCGTGGGTTGCAATTACGACTTTGTTGTTTTTAAGCCTTATGGTCGTCGCGTTTTTTCTCGCTCGCCGGAATTTGCGACAAGGGCGCGCCGACGCAAAAGGCACCATAAAAATTACAATTTTCGTTTTCCTAATTGGGAGCGCTGCCGAAATGCTTGGTGCTCATCACATTCCCGATTTGCTGGGCGAGTCTAACATGTTTTTTAGAATTGCGGGAACCTGGCTTTCCATCGTCGCTTCAATGGCGCTATTTTATCTTGCGCTTGAACCTTACGCCCGCCGTCATATGCCTAATCTGATAATCTCGTGGAATCGTCTGCTTGCGGGTGATTTCCGTGACCCATTGGTCGGGCGCGATATCCTCATCGGCGGTATGCTAGGGCTTGCGTATGTAGCTGGGAGTTATTTGCAGGTACTTTTACCCGATTGGTTAGGTGTTAGGAGCGCGCCGA